>NZ_LT965928.1:866196-1166196 GCF_900239935.1 Pseudoalteromonas carrageenovora IAM 12662 | reverse complement strand
AAGAAGTACAACGCGGTGCATGGTTTAAAGCCTTAGATAAACACGGTGTATTTGTACCTTGTTATCCGCTTACTGGTAGTCATTTAAAACGCTGGTTAGATGATCAAGTTAATCGCCTGTCTCTTAATATGCAAAACGATGCAAAGATTAGTTTAATTAACGCTACTGAGGGCAATTTATTAGCGTGTTTTCAGGAGCTAGAAAAGCTTTCGCTGTTACACGGTAACGCTTTAATAACCCAGCAGCTGGTAATGCAAGGCCTGCTTAATCAAGCCAAGTTTGATATTTTTGATTTAAGCGATGCTCTTTTAAATGGGCACGCTAAACAAGCGATTAAAGTACTTAATAAATTAGCCAGCGATAATACCGAAGTGGTGAGTATTTTATGGGCTATAAATAAAGAACTTAACACTTTAATGAGTGTGCAGCTTGGGCTATTAAATGGCGAACCTATTGCTAACTTATTTAAGCAAAAAGCAATTTGGAAAAACCAACAAGGCCCAGTACAAAACGCCATAAACCGATTAAACATCCAAACCCTTGAACATATCAGTAGCGAGCTTGCGTTGTTTGATTCAAGCTACAAGCAAGGTAATTTAATTGCGCCATACCAAGCGCTTGCTCATATTTGCATTAAATTTTGCCAGCCGCTTGATATTCCTATGCCTTGTCACGCATTAAATTAAGAAACTTAAAATGATTGCAATTTTTGGTGGCACCTTCGACCCCGTGCATTTAGGCCACATAAATATGGCCAAGCAATGTGTAAAAGCATTTAATTTAAATACCTTGTACTTTATGCCTTGTGCTTTGCCTGCGCATAAAACCGCGCCGGGTATTAGCACCGAGCACCGTATAAATATGCTCAGTGTGGCAATTGCTCCTTATTCATTTTTTCAACTTGATTTAAGAGAGCTAAATCGAAGCGGCCCATCGTATTCGTTATTAAGCTTGCAAGAAATAAGAGCTGAGCACCCAACTACACCAATCATATTTTTAATTGGTATGGACTCATTTAATAACCTTGATAAATGGTACGAATGGCAAGCCATAACACAGCTTTGCCATATTGTTGTTTACGAGCGCCCAGAGCAAACGGTTAACCCTTCTGAGCATCTTAAAAACTATATGCAACACGCGCAAGTAAATAAGGCGCATGCACTTGAGCAAGCCCCAGCAGGTAAACTTTATTTTTTACCTGGGGATATGTTTGACGCTGCCTCAAGCGTGATTCGTGAGCAACTTAAAAAAACCAATAAAAAGAATGAACTATTACCTAACTCCGTCAGTCATTACATTGGGCAACACCAGCTCTATCAAAGTGATGATTAAAACCCCTTAGCGTGTTAAAATGCGCGCTATTAAATTTAATATTGAGACAAAACCTTGGATTCGAAACAACTTCTTGCCTTTGCACTAGATAAAATTGACGATATGAAAGCACGTGACATAGTTCATATTGACGTAAGCAAATCATCAGACATCACAGATTTTATGATTGTGTGTTCTGGTACTTCTAAACGTCACGTTTTATCAATTGCTGATCATTTAGCAAAAGAAGCTCGTCATGCAGATGCAGAGCCTCTAGGTTATGAAGGCCAAAGCGATGGTGAATGGGCGCTTGTTGATTTAGGTGATGTGGTTGTACACGTGATGCAAGACCAAGCACGTAGCTATTACGATCTAGAAAAACTGTGGGGCTAAACTCCACTATTTTTTAATTGAGCTTGGAAGTAATACGTGAAAATACAAATGATTGCTGTTGGTACAAAAATGCCAGCATGGGTAGAAACCGGATTTACAGAATACCAGCGCCGTTTTCCTAGAGATATGGCACTAGAACTGATAGAAATTCCGGCAGGCAAACGCGGTAAAAATGCGGATATAAAACGTATTTTACACATTGAGGGAGAAAAAACCTTAGCCGCTATTCCTAAAGGCAATCGGATTGTTACACTGGAAGTGACAGGTAAACCACTTGATACCCACCAGCTTGCAAAAAGTATGGAAAAATGGCAACTCGATGGCCGCGATGTAAGTTTACTTATTGGCGGACCAGAAGGACTTGCTCCAGAGTGCATTGCTGCCTCGGAGCAAAAATGGTCGTTATCTAATTTAACATTACCGCACCCTTTGGTGCGCATTATTGTTGCAGAAAGCCTCTATCGTGGCTGGAGCTTAAATAACAACCATCCTTATCATCGCGAGTAAACCTTGCCATGTTGAAACAAAGACCCACTATTCGCGACCACTCAGCAGGGGCAAATTTATTTGCACGGCGTGCATTTGTGGGTTTTGTATTTGTATTAGGTTTAGTGGCTATTTTGCTTTCAAACCTATACACCATTCAGGTAGAAGACCACCAAGATTACCAAACCCGCTCTAACGACAACCGCATTAAAGTAATTCCTATTGCCCCCAACCGTGGCCTTATTTACGATAGAAACGGTGTACTTCTGGCTGAAAACAAACCAGTGTATAACCTTGAGGTTATTCCTGAAGAGGTGGACGATTTAGCCAAGTCACTTGAGCAAGTTAGCAAAATAATTACTATTACTGATCAACAAAAAGAAGACTTTTTAAAAGACATAAAACACACTCGCCGTTTTAAATCACAAGTACTTAAAACCCGTTTAAACGAGTCTGATGTTGCTAAGTTTTCGGTTAATCAGCATAAATTTCCTGGCTTTAGTATTGAAGCCCGCCTAGCCCGTTACTACCCTTACGGCGATACACTCACCCATGCGCTAGGTTATGTAGCAAAACTAAACCGTAAAGAGCTTAATAAGCTTGAGCAAGAAGACCAAGCAACCAATTACCGTGCTACGCACGACATTGGTAAACTCGGTATAGAAAAATATTACGAACAACTTTTACATGGTCAAGTTGGCTCACAGCGTGTTGAGGTAAATAACCGTGGCCGTGTAATTCGCACCCTAAGTATGACCCCACCACAACCGGGTAGCGATATAGTACTTACCCTTGATATTGGCTTACAACAAATTGCTCAGCACTCTTTAAAAGATATGCGTGGTGCAATTGTAGTTATGGATGCAAAAGATGGCGGTGTACTGGCGCTGTACTCAAACCCAAGCTACGACCCTAATTTATTTGTACACGGTATTAGCAGCAAAGATTACAAAGCATTGCTTAATCCAGACCGCCCTTTAATCAACCGTACTACACAGGGGCGATATGCACCGGCCTCTACTGTAAAACCTCATATGGCTATACTCGCGCTTGAAGAAAACATAGTGACAGAGTCAACGTCGGTGTGGGATCCGGGCTTTTTTCAAATCCCTAATGTTGATCACAAATGGCGTGACTGGAAACGCTGGGGACACGGACATGTTGACGTATACAAAGCGATTGAAGAGTCGTGCGATACTTACTTTTACGATGCGGCCTATCGCCTAGGTATTACAAAAATTAGTAACTTTATGGCGCGTTTTGGGTTTGGGGATCTATCGGGAATAGATATACACGAAGAAACTACTGCAATACTGCCATCAAAAGAATGGAAAGAAGGCCGCTTTAAAGAATCGTGGTGGCGCGGGGATACAATTTCTGTAGGCATTGGACAAGGTTACTGGACAGCTACACCCATTCAAATAGCAAACGCGACCAATATTTTAGTTAATAAAGGCATAAACCATCCGCCACATTTAGCCCAAGTGGCTAAAAAAGAAGATCAAGTTACACAAATTAATGGCGAAGAAAAACCACCTGTTGTATTAAATAATCCAGATCATTGGCGTATAGCGCTTGATGCTATGCACAATACCGTTAAAAAAGTAACAGGTACTGCGCACCGTGCATTTAAAGGCGCTAATTACGACCCTGCGGGTAAAACCGGTACGGCCCAAGTGGTCAGTATTGCCCAAGGTGAGCGTTATGATGCAAAATCACTAAAAGAGCGTCAACGAGATAACGCTATATACATTGGTTTTGCACCGTATAACGATCCTAAAATTGTCGTATCTATTGTGGTAGAAAACACTGGTGGTGGTAGTTCAGTAGGCGCCCCTATTGCGCGCCAATTAATGGACTATTATTTTGCAGCTAACCCTATTGAGCCTGCAGGGAAACAACAATAATGACTGCATTACACGATAAACGCTCTATTTGGATGCGAATGCACCTCGACTTGCCATTACTCATTGCTTTATTAGTTATGATGGCAGGCAGTATAACTATTGTTTACAGTGCCAGCGGCCAAGACACCGCAATGATGCTCCGCCACATGACTCGTATGGGCGGCGCAATAATTGGTATGGTAATACTTGCCCAGTTTTCACCTGCTACGCTCAAGCGTTTAGTTATTCCGCTTTATTGCGTAGGCTTACTTATGCTGGTTGGCGTGCTTTTATTTGGCGTAAGCTCCAAAGGTGCACAGCGCTGGTTAAATTTAGGGATCACCCGTTTTCAGCCATCAGAATTAATGAAGCTCGCGGTTCCTATGATGGTTGCTTGGTATATAGGTCGAAACCATTTACCACCTCGCCCACTGCATTTAATTATTGGCTTTGTAATTGTTATGTTGCCAACACTATTAATTAAAGAGCAACCCGATTTAGGAACCTCAATATTAATTGCAAGTTCTGGGGTTTTTGTATTGTTTTTATCGGGCTTGAGCTGGCGCTTAATTGGCTTTTTAAGTTCTATAGTTGGGCTCGCTGCCTGGCCATTTTGGCACTACGGTATGCACGATTATCAAAAACAGCGCGTACTAACCTTTTTAGACCCTGAGAGTGACCCGCTTGGCTCGGGGTATCATATCATTCAATCTAAAATAGCTATTGGTTCTGGTGGTGTAGAAGGCAAAGGCTGGTTGCAAGGAACGCAATCGCAGCTCGAGTTTTTACCAGAGCGCCATACCGATTTTATATTTTCGGTTTTAAGCGAAGAGTTTGGGTTATTTGGTGTATGTGTATTACTCAGCCTGTACTTATTTATTATTGGCCGAGGTTTATACATTGCTGTAAACGCACAAGATGCGTTTGGTAAGTTACTAGCAGGCGCCCTAACGCTCACATTTTTTGTCTATATTTTTGTAAATATAGGCATGGTGTCGGGCTTGCTGCCCGTTGTAGGTGTACCGCTTCCACTAATTAGTTATGGCGGCACATCAATGGTGACGTTAATGGCCGGATTTGGCATTATTATGTCGATTGCGACAGATAAAAGGATGCTTTTAAAATAATGCGACACTCAACTAAGCTTTTATTTATTACATCATTAATACTTCTTTTAAGTGCATGTAGTAGTGGCCCAAGTAGCCGCTATAGTATGCGCCATGACGCAGCACCGCTTAGAGCCCCTACAACTCTTGAAATGCAAGATGCGGTTGTGGTTGATGTTAAAAAAAGTGCCAGTGCGAGTCGCTCATACGAAGTGCTAGGTAAACGATACAGCCCAATGCTCGATGAAACAGGCTATAAAGAAGAAGGGATTGCATCGTGGTATGGCCGAAAGTTTCATGGCTATCACACTTCAAACGGCGAAACATACGACATGTTTGCCATGACTGCTGCTCATAAAACACTGCCACTACCGAGCTTTGTACGTGTAACAAACACTGCTAATGGTAAATCAGTTATAGTACGTGTTAATGACCGTGGACCATTTCATGATGATAGAATTATAGACTTATCTTACGCAGCCGCTTACAAACTCGGCTACTACAATCATGGTACAGCCAAGGTTAAGTTAGAGGCCGTTACGCTTGCAGAATCAGCCGCGCGTCAAACGTATATTCAAGTAGCAGCAGGAAGTACACTTGCTAATGTAGAAGCGCTTGCCAGCACATTGCGTGCTCAATACAAATTACCAACAAATATCGTGCAAAAAGATGCTATTTTTAGATTGCATTTAGGGCCAATAAAAGACACCCAACATGCCGATCAGGTATTAAAAAAATTAAAACAAAATCAATTTCAAAACGCGTTCTTGCTTTACACTCAGTAAGACTAATACCCAAACCAGCCCAAGATGCTCGCATCTCGGGGTAGTTTGGGTATAAAATGGCATAACGCGAATTTTTAACTTTAACCATTAATGAGTATGATGAAATCTATTAAACATAAAATCCTCAAAGGTGTATGCGGCTTAGTTTGTACAGCCGCCGTATTTTCAGCCAGCGCCCAAATTATTCCGGCACCACCTCAAATTAATGCAAAAGGTTATTTTTTAGTAGACTTTACAACTGGTAAAGTAATTGCTGAGGGTGAAGCAGATACACAACTCGCACCTGCAAGCTTAACTAAAATGATGACCAGTTATGTAATTGGCACCGAAATTAACGCAGGTAATATTGCCCCTACCGATATGGTAACGGTAAGTGAAAAAGCATGGGCTAAAAACTTCCCTGAATCATCTAAAATGTTTATTGAAGTAGGTAAGCAAATTAGTGTTGATGAGCTTAACCACGGTATTATTATTCAATCAGGTAACGATGCGTGTGTAGCAATGGCTGAACACATTGCAGGTAGCGAAAGCGCCTTTGCTGATTTAATGAATGCCCACGCTGCTAAATTAGGTATGAGTAATAGCCACTTTATCAACAGCCACGGCCTTGATACTAACGAGCACTACACAACACCACGCGATATGGCAACGCTTGGCGCTGCACTTATTCGTGATGTACCAGACGAGTACGCACTTTATAAGCAAAAGTCTTTCACTTACAACGGTATTAAACAGTACAACCGTAACTCATTATTATGGGACGAAAGCCTAGATGTAGACGGTATTAAAACGGGTCACACATCAGAGGCAGGCTATAGTTTAGTTACTTCTGCAACTAAAAACGATATGCGTTTAATCGCTGTTGTTATGGGCACATCAAGCGAACGTGCTCGTAAAGTTGAAAGCAAAAAACTACTTAACTATGGATTTCGCTTTTTTGAAACAATTACACCTTACAAAGCTGGCGATAGCTTTGCAGAGCAACGTATTTGGATGGGTAACAAAGAAAACGTATCTTTAGGTATTTTAGAAGATACCCCAATTACTATTCCACGTGGTCAGCATAAAAACCTAAAAGCTAACTTTGAGCTAGACAACACACTAGAAGCGCCACTAGCTAAAGGCACTAAAGTAGGCACTCTATTCTTACAACTAGAGGGTGAAGACATTGCACAATACCCACTAGTAACACTTGAAGAAGTGGAAGAAGGCAGCTTCTTTAGCAAAATTTACGACTACTTACGCTTACAAATTATGTAAACGTAAAAATAAACCCACAGTTGTTGGGTTGTTAAACAAAGCGCCTCTGTTATGAGGCGTTTTTTTTGCTTGAAAAATGCTAGAATGCGCCCCATATATGCAACACTGCTAATTGCCTATCTGTATTAAGCTTCGAGCTTTGCATAGAGTCCACACTTTTGTATGAGGAGTCACCGTCGTGGTTCAACCTGTTAAAGATACTAAATTTGATGAGTACCTAGAGTACCCTTGCCCATTCACATTTAAAATTATGGGTTTAGCGAACGTTAATCTAACAGATCAAATTCTAACTAAATTACAACCTATTGCTCCGGGTGATTACGCACCAAAAGTAAAACCTAGCAGCAAAGGTAATTATGAGTCTGTTACGCTAGTGGCTACAGTTACAAGCGGTAAGCACATTGAAGAAATTTACAACGTGATCAGCAATATCGATGACGTACGTCACATGCTTTAAGCCATAGTTGAGATTTGTTGTGAACGAAAACACCTTAATAGTTCGCCAGCTTGGGCGTCAGCGTTATATGCCAATTTGGCAAAAAATGCAGGCTTATACCGATACCCGCGATGACAATTCGCCAGACGAAATTTGGCTTGTTGAACACGACAGTGTTTTTACCCAAGGCCAAGCCGGTAAAGACGAGCACTTACTCGCCCCAGGCGATATTGAAGTGATTAAAGTTGATCGCGGCGGCCAAGTAACTTATCACGGCCCAGGCCAACAAATGATGTACGTATTATTTAATCTACGTCGTTTAAAAATTGGTGTACGTGAACTTGTTACCTGGCTTGAAGAGTGCATTATTGAATCTCTCGCTGAATACGGTATTGATGCATATGCAAAAGCCGACGCGCCTGGTGTTTACGTTAACGACAGCAAAATTGCATCATTAGGTTTAAGAGTTCGCCGTGGCTGCTCGTTTCATGGTTTAGCATTAAATGTTAACATGGACCTGAGCCCGTTTTTACGCATTAACCCATGTGGTTATGCCGGCATGAATATGGTGCAAACGAAAGAATTGAATGGTCCTCAAAACCTACAAAGCGCAGGTGAAGGACTGGTAAAACACATGATAAAGAAGCTTAATGCAACACAGGTTAAGCATACTGAAGGGTTTGAAAACGAATGAATAAACCAGTCAAAATGGAACCAGGTGTAAAACTACGCGACGCAGAAAAAATGGCGTTGATCCCCGTTAAAGTTTTACCAACAGAAAAAACTGAAATGTTGCGCAAGCCAGAGTGGCTTAAAATTCGCTTACCAAAATCAACAGAGCGTATCGACGGTATTAAACAAGCAATGCGTAAGCACGGCTTGCACTCAGTATGTGAAGAGGCTTCGTGCCCTAACCTATCAGAGTGTTTTAACCACGGTACAGCAACCTTTATGATTTTAGGTGCTATTTGTACTCGTCGTTGCCCGTTCTGTGATGTTGCCCATGGTCGTCCATTAAAACCTGATGCAGCAGAGCCTGAAAAGCTTGCACTAACAATTAAAGACATGAAGCTTAGCTACGTAGTAATTACCTCGGTTGACCGTGATGATTTACGTGATGGCGGCGCACAGCATTTTGCCGATTGTATTCGCGAAATTCGTAAGCACAACCCAACCATTACCATCGAAATTTTAGTGCCAGATTTCCGTGGTCGCATGGACCGTGCTCTTGAAATTTTAATTGAGACACCACCTGATGTGTTTAACCACAACTTAGAAACAGCGCCGCGTTTATACAAACTTGCACGCCCAGGCGCCGATTATAAATGGTCATTAGAATTACTTCGTCGCTTTAAAGAAGCACACCCAGAAGTAAAAACTAAATCTGGCTTAATGGTTGGTCTAGGTGAAGAAATTAGCGAAATAGAAGAAGTACTTCGTGATTTACGTGCGCATAACGTAGATATGCTTACTGTTGGCCAATACTTACAGCCTTCTAAGCATCACTTACCAGTTAAACGTTACGTGCCACCAGCAGAGTTTGACGGCTTAAAAGAGTATGCCGATGAAATTGGCTTTACTCATGCAGCCTCTGGCCCGTTTGTTCGTTCAAGTTACCATGCTGACCAACAAGCCGCTGGTAAAGAAGTAAAATAATTACTTTTTAATACGTATTAAAAAAGCCCTTATCAATTAAATGTTTAAGGGCTTTTTGTGGGTATTCTTCATCCATTCTCTCGGTCACTTTGTTAAAACGCCTTTTTTAATAACAAAATCGGCAAATCGTACCTGTTCTTCCTCGGCGCGAAGGCTATCGGTTTCTGCTATTGAGCGATAAACTCCCCATTTAGGGCGAGCAAAGTCATCATTGCTAAAACCACGCCACATATCTATGTTTTGCTCGCTTATATTAAATAGCTCTTCGTTATCACTTAAGCGAGTGAGGGTCATATCAAACTTACCTTCTTCGCTAAAAGTAGCTTGAACAAATACCGCTACCCATTCATCAGTAATGAGTGACCAGTCGGTTTCTATAAGGTTTTTATCAAGCCCAGTGCTGTTACCGTTTTTGTCAAAGCCTGCGCTATATCTCACTTGCAGCTGATTACCTGTACTGTTTTTTTGTGCACCCGAGAGCGTAATAATAGGTTGGTCGTCGTTGCCATTAGTGTTGTCGTTGCTATCGTTACGAGCTTTTATTTGAAAAAAATGACTGAACTTACTGCTCAGCTCAAGCTCACTAGAGACTTTAAATTTCCAAGTGTATTGTACGGTTTCGCCTTTAAAGGCAAGTGTTGCCGCGGGTGATTTATCATAAGCTTTTATTTCGTTGCGCTGGCGGTCGGTTGCGCCTTTGTCTTTATCCTGGTCATCATCGCGATGCGCTAAAAACACAAAGTGATTACCAATTATTGAGTCGGTATCTTCAATAATATGTTCAACACCTTGATGATTGCCGCTATATATATCGGGTGATTCAATTGAACCTTCACTAAAAGCATTTTCTATTAATTTATAAGCACTTAGCCCTGTATTAGCGCCATCAGCGTTAAGCACTGTCTCTTCGCTTACTATAAAATCGTCAGGGCCTGCAGTACCTATAATTGTTATAGACACTGTGGCAGTAGTACCATCAGCTGATGTGACAATCACTTCATCAAGTAAGGTTTCGCCTTCGCTTAGTGCACTAACAGTGGCATAGTCAACATTGACTGTATATGACCAATTTCCGTCCTCTGTTAAACTAAAAGAACCATAAGCTGTGGCGTTATTGTTCTGCGCTTTAAATACTGCTTCATTGGTTTGTGCATCTGTTATAGATAGTTCACCTGTTATTGCAATTTCTCGACTGCTTTCAATACTTACAGCTGTTTGACCGCTAATTACCGCGGCGCTTTGCGCTACAACCGATGCATTTACAGGCTCACTTTTAGACCCTGAGCTGCCGCACCCTACAGCTAAAATACCCAAAGAACAAACAGAAGAAATTGTTAAAACACGCAAGCCAAACTTTGACATAAACAACCAGCCCAGGTTAATGGTAAGTAAATAAAGTAAAATATAACTTACCAATTATTTGTTTTAATAACTAGATATTTATTACCAATTCGGCTTTATACTTTTAGGCTTAACTACTTCATAAAAACAGCTTTAAATGAGAGGATAAAAATAAAATTAGGTTAAAGCTAAGTTACTTGAGATAATCATTACTGAACCCATTATTTAGGTTAAATATGAAATTATTAGTTCGTAACTTGTCTCGTGCTACTACCGAGCAAGAACTTCGTACGTTGTTTGCAGCTCACGGTAAAGTGACTACTTGTAACTTAGTACTTGATAAAGAGACTGGCCAGTCAAAAGGCTTTGCCTTTGTTGAAATGCCAAATGACATAGAAAGCAAAAGCGCTATTAAAGCACTAAATCAATTAAGCGTTGATAAAAGCAAAATCCGTGTAAAATACGCAGATGAGTAATTAGCTGCTTGCTATATGTGATTAAAGCCAGCTATTTGCTGGTTTTTTATTTTTTCCATTTAGGTTTTGAGCTTGAAACCAAAAAGTTAAACCTGCGCTGGCCTGTCACACCTATCTTATTGAAGTAAGCACATAAAAGTTCGACATTACAACTGCTATTCATTTATATTAAAAGCCTATTTTAAAAAATAAAATGAAGACTATGGCCTCTACTCTTTTAAAAAGCGCTAGCCTAACCTTGCTAGTTGCACTCTTTGGCTGCTCAGAGCCTGCTAACGAATACTCTCCTCTAGAAACACCCTCTGGCGTAAGCCTAAATAACGTTAAACAGCATATTAAAACGTTAGCCTCTGACGACTTTCAAGGTCGCGGCCCACTTACTCATGGTGAAGTAAAAACTGTGGGTTACTTAAGCGAGCAATATAAAGCGCTTGGTTTAACAGGTGCTTATAAAGGCAAATACTTACAGCCAGTAAAAATGGCGATGGTGACGGCTAATCAAAATATGCAGTTAAATGTGGCTGATCTAAGCTTTGTTGCGGGTAAAGACTTTACCGCACGTACCGAGCAACTACAGCCAGTAGTAGATGTGCGAAGCTCTGATATTGTATTTGTGGGCTATGGTATTAATGCACCAGAATACGGTTGGAACGATTATAAAAACATTGATGTTGAGGGTAAAACGGTTATCGTATTGGTAAACGACCCTGGATTTGCAACTCAAAATGATGCGCTATTTACGGGTAACGCTATGACCTACTACGGTCGCTGGACTTACAAATATGAAGAAGCAGCCCGCCAAGGTGCCAAAGCGGTATTTATTGTCCACGAAACAGCCCCTGCCGCCTACCCTTGGGGCGTAGTTGAAAGTTCAAATACAGGTACTAAATACACCTTAATGGATAACAATTTAAACGCCTCAAAATTACCTGTTATGGGGTGGCTAACTCTTAATGCTACTGAGCAAATTTTTAATGCTGCAAAGCTTAACTATCAAGATTTGAAACAAAGCGCTCTAAATGATGGCTTTAAAGCCACATCACTTAATTTAAAAGCGGATCTTTCGTTTAAAAACGAAGTATCGCATGCCAAATCACATAATGTAGTTGCGCAAATTACTGGTAGCGAATCACCAGACGAGTACGTGGTTATAAGCGCACATTGGGATCACTTTGGTACAAAACAAACCGATAGTGGCCCTAAAATTTATAATGGTGCGGTAGATAACGCTTCAGGCACAGCTGCAACACTTGAAATTGCACGCATTATGAATCAAATCCATCAGCAAACACCGTTTAAACGCTCAATTATTTTTGCCAACTTTACCGCAGAAGAAACGGGGTTAATTGGCTCGCAAGAATTTGCCTCGGGTGCGGCTGTACCGACCAAGCAAATGGTAGGGCTATTAAATATTGATGGTATGAACGTACTTGACGGTACTGATTATATTTTGCAGTACAGCAAAGACTTATCAACAATGGAAAGCTATTTAGCAAAAGCCGCTAAAGCGCAAGGCCGCGTTGTTAAAATGGATCCTCGCCCGCAAAATGGCTTGTTTTTTAGATCTGATCATTTCTCTCTTTCTAAGCAAGGCGTTCCTAGCTTATTGTTTATGAGCCTTGGCGATACCGACCCTGATTACATTGCGCATAAATACCATAAAGAAGCCGATGATTACTCGCCAAAGTGGTCTTTAGGTGGCGTAAAGCAAGATATAGAACTTATTGTTGATATAGCTTCGCAACTTGCTAATAACGGTGACTGGCCTAAATGGACTAGTGACTCAGACTTTAAAGCAAAACGCGCACAAGATAAGCCATAATAAACAAGCTTAGCAGTTTTAATTTTATATAATAAAAATCCTCCTATTTGGAGGATTTTTGCTTTAATCGCGCGCGCATTAATAGGGTTTCAGCCTTAGCGCCTAAGTAAACATAAATAGCTAATGCAATTAAAAGCCCTACCACTGCTAACATCATCGCAATAGCCGGCATTAGATATTCAGCCTGCCCCAGCGCCGCTTTAAACATAGTTAATAGCGCCTCAATAGATATAGCGATTAGCACAGTAGATATAAACCGGGTAATGGTGCGCCGTGTTGATGAATGCCTAAAAATATCCTTGTGCATTAAAATTTCTTCTTCAAGTATCGTTTTACCTAAATCAAATACTGCTAATGCAAGCGTGATATAAATAATGATACTAAAGGGCTCTAAGGGATCTGATGATGTGTCTACATGAGTTAGTAATGCATATATATCGCTAAAAACAATGTTTAGCAAAAATAACACAAGGCCAAATAAGCATGCCACAATAACACCGTACCCTGCTTTAAAGTAAGGTGACATATTAGCGCGTGCAGTATCCCCCATAATAAACTCTATAAGCTGCGTTAAACTTACATCAACCACTAAATAGTGATGATTATTAATAGGTTTTTTAAGCTCTTTAATTGCCGATATACATAAATGATGCGTTGCAATCGAAATGTAAGGATCGGTAAAGCACACTGCATCATTCGCTTTTGATTGTAAAAAGTAAGGGCGCTCACTTAAATCTTGTTGGTTCCCGCTTGCGCCTAATTTTTTTGCATACGCGCGTTTAAAACATACATTATTGCCTTGCTGCAAGCCTTGTTCATTTAAGCAATATTGTAATTCTAAAAATGGATACTGCTTTACAAGATAACGAGTATCTCGCTCTTTAGTTAAGCCATCTTCAATACTTATTAAAATTGATTCGAGCAAGCTATGTATTACATGCTCATACTCGTGGTAACGCTCTACACTACTTATATAACTCATTCGCGCCATATTTTTACACTCATAGATTAACTCTGTAAGTAGCTAAGCAAGTTTAAAACCAAGTATTAAAAGCAAGTATATTCAATAACTTATATTTTAAATAAGCTAACGGTTGCACTCCTTTGGTGACAAATCAGATTAAATTCTTCTTTAACGCACAAAAAAAGCAGCTAAGTATTAATTACTTAGCTGCTTTGTGAGTATGACCGGTTAGGTTTTTAATGCTCTTAATATAGAGCTAATTATTGAACCTTTGAAAACTCTTCTTTAGATAACTCGCCATTTCCATCTGCATCTAATTGATCAAATAACTGCACTAGTTGAGAGTTAACTTTTGCTTCTTTTTTGCTAATAACACCATCGCCATCAGCATCAAAAGAGCTAAAATCTACCGCAGCAAAAGCCGCTGAAGAAGAAACAAGTGCCGCAAGAGCTAGCGTTTTATGTAGTGTTTTCATAATCATTTCCTTAGGCGTTAAGCCTGATTAATGGGTAAGAAGTCCTTTTCGAAGATCCTTTAGGAGTCGATTTTGTATCAATTAATATTCAAAAAAATCGTTTTCAGTTAGGCCATCATGACTTTGCATATTTAGTTGTTCCATCAATTGCTTTGTTTGCACTTCGTTTTGAGATTGTAAAGCCTGCTCGTGTGCATCAAGGGTTTTAAAATCTGTATTTGCAAATACCACTGATGATGAAACTAGTGTTAAAAGAACGAGGGCTGATTGCAGCTTTGTCATAATTAAATCCTTCAATTACATGCAAAATCTAAATAGCTCTAAAAATTTGCTCTATGTTGGTCACTATTCACTTCCTGGTTATTCTTTTTAATAGGCTCCCTGCCTATTTAGGTTGTCTTTGGCAACTCAGAATTTAGATCGCATCATAGAGCATTAGCTGGTTTTAACTTATGCCTTAGAAAACTCATCTTGTGATAACTCACCGTCTTGGTTTGTATCAAGTTCTTCAAATTGGCCTAAAAGTTCTGCATCTACTGATGCTTCGGCTAGGCTAACTGCGCCATTACCATCTACGTCTAACGTATCAAAATCTGTTGCTGCAAAAGCCGCTGATGAAGAAGCTAGAGCCATTAGTACTAATGTTGACTGAATTGTTTTCATAATCGTATTCCTTCATTGGGTTGTTGCGATTAAGGCCAGAGGCTTTCATCACGTTTTGCTAATTACATTTAAGATATTACAACTTCGATGCCATGTTTTATTTTTTATTTAAAAACATGCAGTTAAGCTAAAAACGTATCGACAAAGCATTACGACGGGAGTAATTTTGTTGCTTTCTAGCAACAGCATTCAGTAGGGTTATAAATACATCAATTTAATCAATAAGTTATGAGTAATAAAAAAGACACAATAAAGCTAATTACTAACTAGAATAGATAATTTAATGGTTATGAGAATAAACTTACTATGAACAGAAAAGTAAACGGAATTTAAAGCGTAAAGTTAATATACTTAAGCTATTGAAATATAGTGCTTTATAAATCATTTAAAAATAATTTATCGAGATTTTAAGGAATATTTAGAAAAACATGGTTTTGTTGCCAAATGGCGAATTTTATTTGGGCCGCTGTATTTAAAAAGAAATTTGCAAAGCCTAAGACCTATTAAATCTTCTTTAACATTATGTTTTTTGTAGGGAGTTTAAAATGCAGTACCACCGGTAAAAGCCTTTACTCAGTGGCTTTGCTTGTACAATAAATGTAAAGGTTGAATGCATAGAAGCTATTTCCAGCCTTGGCACCACTTTTGAGGGTCTTTTAAATCGCGCCAACTAATTGGGTATTGGTTTTTAGAAAATACCGACTCAGTAACACACGCAATTACATTAGCATCTTCGTCGTATTCAACTTCGACAATAATAAAGTGTTTTTCTTTATTAATTGCTAGTGTGGCGGTCCACTTACTATTAAGTAGTTTTTTTGGGTTTAATTTATTCATCATTTTAAATAATCGTTTTTTTAGTAATACGGCCTAATCCATTGTTTAGCTCAACACACAGCTAGGCCGTATTTATATTACTTCGCTAAGCTTAAGTTATTCAGCAATCAACTTACCTTTATACATTTGCATTTGGCAATGAAAGTCGTATTCGCCAGCTTTTAGTGCAGGCAAGGTGATTTTATTATCATCTCCCATTGCCAAGCTTTTGCTTATATCAAGCGCTGGAAATACAACGGTTTCGGCGCATGGCGCACTGTCTTTTCTATTAAAAGTAAGCGTGACTTGTTTATTGGCCGCAACTTTTATATTACCAGGCTGGTACACGCCGTTATCTACCACTATGGTGACTGTATTGTCATCAGTTTGAATTTGCTTTGGTTTATATAACCAAAACCAGTAAATAATGGCAGCTATTAAAATGGCGCCGAGTATATTAATCATCAACATAATTTACTCCCTAGAATTTATTAGGCTTAAAAAAGCGTAAGCGGTTAGCGTTAGTAACCACCGTTAACGATGAAAGCGCCATAGCGGCTCCCGCTACCACAGGGTTTAATAACAAGCCAAAAAATGGATAAAGCACGCCTGCCGCAATAGGAATACCCGCTACGTTATATATAAAAGCACCAAACAGGTTTTGCTTAATGTTACCAATAGTTGCACTGCTTATCGCTATTGCATCAGCTAGGCCATGGAGTGAGCCTCGCATTAACGTTATATCTGCACTTTCTATAGCTACGTCTGTGCCAGTACCAATTGCAAAGCCTACATCCGCCTTAGCAAGCGCAGGAGCATCGTTAATACCATCGCCAGTCATACCAACAATCTCGCCCTGCTGCTGACGTTTACTCACTTCGTTTACTTTGTCCTGTGGCAAAACTTCAGCTATAAAATCATCTATTCCTACTTTTTTGGCAACCGCTTGTGCTGTCGCTTTGTTATCACCTGTTAGCATAACAAGATGAATACCTTTATGTTGTAGACGTTTTATTGCCTCAGCAGAGTCTTCTTTTATCGGATCGGCCACCGCAATTAGCGCCATTAGCTGGTTATCACAAGCAAAATACATGGGCGTTTTAGCCTCTTTTGCAAAGCTGTGTGCTTGCTCAGTAGCCTCATCAACAGCAATCTCGTACTTATCCATAAGTCCTTTATTACCAAATAACAAAGGTTGCCCATTCGCCGTACCACTTACGCCTTTACCGGTAATGGCGTCAAAGTCAGTAACCTTACTCAACGTTACGTTTTGTTTTTTAGCGTGCTGCATAATAGCCTCTGCAAGAGGGTGCTCAGAGCTACTCTCAAGGCTTGCAACTAGCTGCATTACGTTGTTTTCATCTGCGCTATTAAATGTAACAACATCTGTTACTTGTGGTGCACCTTGCGTGATAGTGCCGGTTTTATCTAAAATCATGGTGGTTATTTTAGAGGTGGTTTGCAATGACTCGCCATTACGAATCAAAATACCCGACTCAGCCGCTTTACCAACGCCTACCATTACCGACATAGGCGTTGCTAAACCAAGGGCACACGGGCAAGCAATTATAAGCACAGTGGTAAGCGCGACCACTGCATAAGCAATCGAAGGCTCTGGGCCAAAGTTTAGCCATGCGAGCGCAGCTAATATGGCAATAATCATCACTGTGGGTACAAATATACCCGAAATAACATCGGCTAAGCGCCCTATTGAAGGCTTTGAGTTTTGTGCCCGTTTTACCATATTAATAATATTAGCAAGGGTGGTTTCGTGGCCAACATGCGTGGCTTCAAATAATAAAGTGCCACTTTTATTTATGCTACCAGCAACAACTTTATCATCGGCTTGTTTGCTTACAGGCATAGGTTCACCTGTAAGCATTGACTCGTCAACACGGCTACTACCTTCAAGTACATTGCCATCTACCGGTATTTTTTCGCCAGGGCGTACGCGCACGTGATCGTTTTTTTGCACATCATTTATATCAATATCTTGCTCTTGCCCCTGGCGTACAACACGCGCAGTTTTAGCTTGCAGACCAATTAAGCGCTTGATTGCCTGCGAAGTGCGCCCGCGAGCTTTTACTTCAAAGGCAAGGCCTAAACTAATTAAACCGATGATCATCGATGATGCTTCAAAATATACGTGTCTTGCCACTTCAGGTAATAAACTAGGTGCAATTACCACAAACATTGAATATAACCACGCAGTACCTGTACCAAGTGCTATTAACGTATCCATATTTGCAGCATGGTTTTTAAATGCCTGCCATGCACCTCTATAAAACTGCTTGCCCGATATCGCCATTACCACAAGGGTAATAATGCCTACAACAAACCATGCAATACGCTGCGTTGTTGTCGATACACTCATATCAAAAATAAGGCCGTAAACCATTAAAGGTACACCTAAACCTAAGGCAAGCATCATATTTCGCATGAGTTTTTTGTAATGCGCATCATCCGATTTAGCTTTTTCGTCAAGAGCGTCTTGATCAGATTTATTACTCATAGGTTTTGCGCCATAGCCTATGTTTTCAACCGCTTTTATTAGTGTGTTTTGCTCCGCGCTTCCCTCTACTCTTACTGTACGCTCTGCAAAGTTCATTTCTACATTGTTTGCGCCTTGCACACTTTTTAGGGCTTTTTCTATTTTAGCAACACAGCTGCCACAATTAGCACCTTCAATCATAAAGTTAAGTTCGGTGTTTTTGCTGCTACTCATCACGCACCTCTATTTTTACAGGCTTTGGAATAGGATCGACAAATGTTTCTATTAAACTGCATACATCACTTGAAACAGCACCATCGGCAGATGCATCCCATTGTTTTAGTGCCGATTGCATACGCGTACGTAATTTAAGCGTTTCTTGAAACAGCACTTCTGTTTCTTCTAAACGCTTGGCTATAATCTTACGCGTAAGTGGGCATGGGCAATTGCCTTGCACTGACTCACCAATAATATGTTGCACATCTTTTATAGAAAACCCCAATTGGCGCGCGCTTATAATAAATTGTAACCGCTGTTTGTCTGCCTTGGTATATTGCTGGTATCCATTGTTTTCACTGCGTATTGGGTTTAAAAGACCCACACGGGTGTAATGACGAACGGTATCAGGCGTCACATCCATTAATTTGGCTAATTGTTTTACATACATAATTTAGCTCCGTGGAATTTCAATAGATCAATAATAAACCTATGTGCAACACATAGGTCAATAGAGGGAGCATTAAAGCATAATTTAAATTTACTGAAGCTGATTTAGCGCAAAAGTAAAAGCGCTCTGACTAGAGCGCTCAAATAAGAGGGATAAAAGTATTAGGGGCTATTGTTCTTTAATACTTTAATTCAAATTAACAGCCTCTAGTTAGCTTGCTCGCGAGAGGCTTTTAGCTCTTCACTTAGCTTGCCTGCTATATCTTGAATTTTTGGCATTGCATCTTGTATTAGACTTTGCGACATTTGCATCGATTCTTGCATTACTACAGGCATTTTTTTAAGAATTTTTTGCCCTGTTTCTGTCTTATAAAACGCGAGCATGTCGGCAATTTCTTGCTCTTTGAAGTGCTTGTCGTAAACATTTACCATCATAGGCTGCATTTTTTCCCAGCTCATTTCAGATTTAAGCACATTAGTCATATCTGCATAGTATTTATCAAAAATAGCTTGCTCAGAAGGTTTAACGCCCATTTGAGCAGACATATTTTTCATCATGCCCTCAACTTGCCCATACATAGAATCAACCATCGCATCCATGTTCATTACGTTAATTAGCTCATCTATTTTTTGCTGCTTAGTGTTTTGCTCTGCATATAAGCTGCTTGAGAAAATCAACAAAGACAAAAGTAGTGCTTTACCCATAATAATATCCTTTAATTAAATAGTGAGTTTATAGTCACATGATTATTTAGCATTGTAAATGATACTAACAATTACAAAAAAGGCCGAATAAATACAATTTATTCGGCCTTTTTAATACATTACTACCCTAATTATCTTCTATGTTATCAAGCCCTTTTGTGCCTTCTTTAGCTTCAAGTTTATGATGAATAGCCGATTTTATTAGCATATAGCCACTGATTGGTGCGGTAATTAATAAAAATATGGTAATAAGTATTTCTTTAACGCTTAGCCCATGTGCTGAGCTTGCAAAATAAACCATAGCGGCAATTAAAATGCTTGCCATACCTAGCGTTGTAGCTTTAGTTGGCCCATGTAAGCGCATAAAAAAGTCAGGTAGTTTAACTAAGCCTACTGAGCCAATTAAAATAAATACACCACCAAATAACAATAATATTGATACAATCCATTCGCTGATCATGTTTTTACCCTATTCAATTATATCGCCACGAAGTAAATACTTACACACCGCAACCGTACTTATAAAACCTAGCATTGCTATCAGTAATGCAGCCTCAAAGTAAAGTCCTGTTCCCATGCTTATACTATACAAAATAATTAGTGCTATTACGTTTATATACATAGTATCGAGCGCTAAAATACGATCGGGCACTGATGGGCCAATTATAAGGCGCCATAAGTTAAGCAATAGCGATAAACCAATCATTGAAAAAACAATGAGTAATACGGTGTCTAACATTTAAATATCTCCTTTAATGGAGCTTCATAGCGTTGTTTAATTTGTTTGATAAGTGCTTCTTCATCTTTTAAGTCGAGCACATGTATCAGTAAATAGCGCTGAGTTGGCTCTTCACCTTCTGCAAGTGATTCAGGTATAGGATACACTTCGGCGCTTACCGTACCTGGCGTTAATGAAACACAGCTAGCAAGTATAGTAATTGGCATATCGTGCATTAAATCTATAGGCACTTTCACAAAAGCTGGGCGTAACTTTTTAGCTGGGCCCATTATTAATAATGCCACTTGTAAGTTAGCCACAACAATATCGTATAAAACTATAAGCAATTGTTTTAACGCAAGACCAGGCTTCAAAATAAGAGGCTGAGGGTCACGCAAAGAAAAGCTAAGCAGCGGTATAAATATGGCAAAAAGAGTTGCCAGTACCAAATGCCCTGCCGATACACTGTTATTTAGTAACAACCATATTAAAAATAAAAATAAACTACGAAAAGGCGTTGGTAGCCAACGATAACGGGCTTGTAATCTCATTACGCACCTCCTCTAATTACAGCGTTAATACCACCGCTAATATCGTGCAATTGCGCAGCCGCGCCAAGCATGTAATCGGTAATAGGGCCACCAAATATAACCATTAATGGTGAACACGCTAATAGGCTTACAATTATTATTACTTGCAATGGATGTGCATTTTCTCCATCTGTATTTTCATTTTTTTTGTCTTTACGCTCCCAAAACATGGTGGTTCCGGCACGCGAAAGTGCAACTAATAATACAAAACTCGCAAATAAATAAACAGGCCAAAACAGCCACGCTTGTTGAGCATTTAAAGTTGTTTTAAGGATCCGCACTTTTCCAACAAAACCCGAAAGAGGTGGCATTCCAACAACCGTGAGTACTGCAATTATAAAGCAGCCGCCTAATAAGTAAGGCTGTGTTACAGCTCGACCAGCAACGAGCCTGTCGCCCACTTTACCGCGTTGTGTAGCTATTAAATCGGCTAATAAAAATAAAGCGGCACATACAAGTGTTGAGTGTACTAAGTAATACAGTAATGCAGCTGTTGCGGTTACGTTTTGCAGCGCAATAAGAGCGACTAACGTACCAACCGATACAACCACTAAGTTTGCAGTTAACTTTCGTAAATCTTGAGCAGCCATTACACCAATTGCACCAACAATTATGGTCGCAATGGCCAAGCCCCACAGCCACGGTTGTGCCATATGCTCGAGCTGTCCAGCTTGTTCGCCAAATATTACGGTGTAAACACGCAACATGGCATATACACCTACCTTGGTCATAATCGCAAATAATGCAGCTACAACAGGCTTTGCGCTAGCATAAGTATTTGGTAACCATAAATGTAGTGGCAGTAACGCTCCTTTTAAACCAAATACAATAAGTAGTAATAATCCCCCTGCTTTAGCTAAATAAACATCATCGCCCGACAGTTGCGATACTTTTAAAGCCATATCAGCAATATTTAATGTACCAAGTACACCGTATAAAATACCTAAGCCAATTAAAAATACACTTGAGTCAACTAAATTTAATATTACATATTGCAAAGCCGCACGGGTATTTTGTTTGTCACCGGCATGCATCAGCAAAGAGTACGAAGCAATAAGTAGTACTTCAAAAAATACAAATACGTTAAATAAATCACCGGTTAAAAATGCACCATTAACACCTAATACTAAAAAGTGAACCAATGGGTGAAAAAAGTTACCTTTAGCATCATCGCCAGCACAACTATATAAAATAACGCCTAAGCCTAGTAGCGATGTAAGTGCTACCAACAATGTAGAAAGCATGTCGGCTACAAGTACAATACCAAATGGTGCAGACCAGTTACCGATAGCGTATACGTTTATCCCTGTATTATGTACATGCAGTAAAAGCAGTACACTAACAGCAAATGTAATAATAGCCATAATAGACGAGGCTATGCGACGAATTGGTAAGCTTTTACCACATGGAGGCAAAAGTAATATAACCGCTGCCAGCATAGGTAATAAAATAGGTAAAGAAGCTAAATGTTGAATCATTTTTGCTCCTTAGTATCTGCCGGGCTTTTAACTATGTGACCATCTACGTGATCACTTCCTAAATCTGCACGACCACGAATAGCTAAAATAACCACAAATGCAGTCATTGCAAAGCCAATTACTATGGCCGTAAGTACTAACGCTTGAGGCAGCGGATCAGCATAATCGGCACCGGTACCCAGTACTACTGCTTTATTAATCGTTAAACGACCTGCAGAAAATAAAAATAAATTAACGGCATATGAAATCATAGTAAGCCCAAGTACTACAGGGAATGTGCGCGCTCTTAATAATAAAAAGATCCCGCAACTAACTAATACTCCAACGCAAGATGCGTACAATAATTCCATTAAATATTTACCTCTTTCTTCTGGGTCTCTGCTGTCATGTTCCCAAGGCTTGCCAAAATCATTAATGTAGCGCCTACAACGGTTAGATAAACACCTAGGTCAAATACAATCGCGCTTGCGAGTTCTGTTTTCCCAATAAATGGAATATCAAAGTAGTCAAACCAAGTAGTTAAAAATGGTTTGTCGAAGAACCAGCTGCCCACGCCTGTAAATAAAGCAATACCAATACCAGAAGCAATAATTTTACGGTAGTTAACCCCAAATCGCTCGCTGATCCACGCAGAGCCATGTGCCATGTACTGTAAAATAAAGGCAATTGATGTCACTAACCCTGCAATAAAACCACCACCAGGTAAGTTATGACCACGTAAGAAAATATACGCTGAAACCAGTAATGCAAGTGGTAATAAACTGTGTGAAATACTGGCAAGCAATATAGGGTGACGTTCTCGTGCCCAAGGGCGTCCTTCACCGTCACTCGCTGGCATAAATAATGGAATTCTAGACAGAACTTTAAATATCCCGAGTGCAGCAATACCTAACACTGTAATCTCACCAAGCGTATCAAAGCCCCTAAAATCCACCAAAATAACGTTTACTACATTGGTACCACCACCGCCGGTTTTAGCGTTGGCGATAAAAAAGTCTGAAATAGATTCTAATGGGCGCGTAAGCAACGCATAACAAATACTCGCAATCACCACACCTAATGTAGAGGCTATTCCTAAATCACGTAAAACACGCAGTGAGCTTGACTCTTTAGGCGTATATTGCGGTAAAAAGAATAGCGCCAGCATAAGTAAAATAACGGTTGCTACTTCCACTGTTAATTGGGTTAGGGCTAAATCTGGCGCCGAAAAGCGCGTAAACGCAACCGATACCATTAACCCCACAATAGAAATCATTAATAACGCAACTACTCGAGAGCGGTGCCAAATAACAGTAGCCAATGCACCAATAATTAGTAAAGCAGCCCCTATCGCATTGTGAACATCAACAGGGGTTAGCGCCATTGTTCCGGCTAACTCTTGCATTTCAAATAGTGGCCAGCCAGCGCACAGTAATACTACGCCCAACATAACAACTAAATAACGCTGTAGTGAGCCGTTTTCTATGTGATTAATTTTAGATTGGCTCCAAGCAATGACCGACAGCACTGCGCGCTCAAAGGTTTTTTTAGCATTAAGCGGAGGTAATGAGGCCTGAAACTGGAACAAGTATTTGCGATTGATATAAATAAATAAACCGCCAGCCACTGCCATTGCACTCATCAGTAGAGGTAAATTAAAGCCATGCCATAAAGCAACTTTGTAATCTGGCATCGCTTTGCCTAATACCGCTGAAGATGCCGCAGATAAAATACCGCCAACAATAAAGTGCGGGAACATACCAACAAGTAAACAAATTACAACAAGGATTTCTATAGGTACACGCATATAACGTGGCGGCTCATGTGGCATACGAGGTAAATCAATTGGGTCGCCGTTAAAAAACACATCATGAATAAAGCGCGCAGAATACGCGACCGAAAACGCACCAGCAATTGTCGCAAGCACAGGAATTAGCCAAGACATTGAGCCTAATACTTGTTGATGTAATGTTTCGGCAAAAAACATTTCTTTTGATAAAAAGCCGTTAAGTAAAGGCACACCAGCCATTGATGCAGCTGCGACCATTGCGAGTGTGGCTGTATAGGGTAAAAATCGCCACATACCATTGAGCTTACGCATATCGCGCGTGCCGGTTTCGTGGTCGATAATACCGGTTGCCATAAATAGCGACGCTTTAAAGGTCGCATGATTTATAATATGAAAAATTGCAGCAACCGTTGCAAGCTCAGTATCAAGCCCTAGTAAGAGTGTAATTAAACCAAGGTGGCTAATTGTTGAATAGGCCAGCAGCCCTTTTAAATCGTGTTTGAATAGCGCTATGTAAGCGCCAAATAATAAAGTAGTTAACCCTGTTAAGCCCACCAAAATAAACCAAGTGTCAGTACCAGCTAACGCAGGGTAAAAACGTGCTAACAAAAATATACCGGCTTTAACCATTGTTGCCGAGTGTAAATAAGCACTAACAGGCGTCGGCGCAGCCATGGCATGAGGGAGCCAAAAATGAAACGGAAATTGCGCAGATTTAGTAAACGCACCAAGTAATACGAGTACTAAGGCAACTTCGTATAAGTCGTGCGATTGAATAATGGCCTTACTTGCTAGAATAACATCAAGGTCGTAACTTCCAACTATATCTGCTATTAGCATTAAACCAGCTAGTAACGCTAAACCGCCGGCTCCTGTTACAGCCAGTGCCATGCGCGCGCCCTTTCGCGCCTCTGACTTATGCCACCAATAACTGATCAACAAAAATGAACTTATGCTGGTTAATTCCCAAAATAACCAGAGCTGAATTACATTGTTAGACATTACAATGCCTAGCATAGCGGTCATAAACAACATTAAATAGCTATATAGTTTAGCCATTGAGTCATTAGCGCTGAGGTAGTAACGCGCATATAAAATAACGAGCAAGCCAATGCCTAAAATCATAAACATAAACAATAAGCTAAGGCCGTCTAATCGAAGGGATAGATCAAGCCCTATAGTAGGGATCCAAGACAATGAGTAACGGATAGTTTCACCCGCTAAAACTGCTGGTGCATGATACAAAGTAATTCCCAATGCAGTCAAAGGTGCCAAAACCGTTAAGCCAGCGCTTTGATTACGAGATAATTTACCTGTGCATGCAGAAATAACGCTGCCAATTAAGGATAGCAAGGGTATCCAGAGCAAAGTCATAGTGTAGGGCCTTTTATTATCATAAGTTTATCAGGGCATCCCTTTTTTGGTGACTTAAAGATGCTTTTACTGCCTGTTTTTAAACGACATTAATAACTATAGTTATACTGAAAAACACTGATTTTGTCTACGAAAAGCGACTTTACATGGCTATTTTTCAAACAAGTTAAAACAATTTATTTAGCTATTTAAAACACTAAATTAATAACCCGAGATAGTTAATTCAGTATTTCTTTATTTGCAAATGTAAGAGCACTGGAGCGACTATTAATCTGGTTACTGGTCATATCTAAATGTTTTAACCAAATCGCCCTATATTGCGCTGACAGCCCTAATTGCTGATACTGCATAATAGACCAATTTTCGCTGGGTTTATAAGCCACTCCCCCTTTTTGACAACTTTTTGCTTTATGCCAGCCTATTGGTGCATCGTTATTTTGAGAAATATATAAATTAGGAGCAACGTAATCACTTTGCGCACATAGCCACGCTTGTTTAGATTTAGGTAGAACGTATTCATCTTCAAAGCCGCTAAAATGCATTAATTCATGTAAAAACACGTTGTAATTTGCCGTTGAATTAACGAGCATGGTGCCTTTACTTACATTTGCCATACCCTGCTCTGGCATCATAATAATAAAATCAAAGTTTTTAGGAAGTTGTTTTTTAAGTTCAGATCTTTCCCAATAACACTTTGCTGCTTGATTAACACTGTTGCTGCATTCAATAGTCCCCGCAACATAAATAGGTTTAGAAAAACAAAAAATATTATGCTTTGGCTCTGGCTGTTTATTATAAGTATTAATAAGCTCAGAAAGCTTATATAAACCACTACGATGATCGCTCATCGCTAATACGTTAAACATACATTGCGCATCAGGCTTAAGGTGATCTTGTAGCGATGCAAAACCAAGCTTACTTATAAATGCGCTAGAGATATTATAATGCGGCGTTTTTATTTCAATTTTAAGATGATTTAGTACCTCCCCTGCCGGTAAAGAATTTATGCTCGCAAGTAATTTTAAATCGCTCCACCTTGCTTGCTCTAGCAAGTGTGTAGCTAATGTTTTACGCTGAGAAATAGTTAACTCATTTATGCTCGCAAACCAAAACTTTTTTGCGGTATCCCCTTGGTTATCATTTAAAAGCCTTAGTGAATAGGTGTATTGAGCGTTAGGTATTGAATGACGTGCAAGTTTTGCCAGGAGGGTATTAGGTAGGGTTGTTAAATGATGCGAAAAATAAGTGGGAAAGCGCCAATAATTTTGCAGCACATTAGCTTTGGTGCTTAAAGCATGCCAATAGCCAATAGCATTAAGGTGATTACTTGAGCCTGAAAGTATCAGGCAACACAGTAATACACCTATTAGTTTAATACGTTTAACTTGCGTCAACACCCGCCATCAACTCAAGTTCTAAACGAGCGTATTTATACTCAATAAACTCATGTACATTGGTTGCAAGTGCGAGCCTAAAATAATCTGCAGCTAAGTACTCTTCACCCGCCGCCTGATGCATTTTAGCTAAGTAAAAATAAGCTTCACATAAACGTTGAGCATATTCCTGCTCAGTTTTAACGCCATCACTAATACCTGATAAAAAAGCATGTTCGCTCATATCTCCGCTATAAAGTGATATTAATTGATATGCCCATTGTGACTCATCAAGTGCTGTTGCATTGGTTTTAAGTGATTCCATTGCCTTAACTTTACCTTCTTGCGCGCTTGCTAAGTAAACCCATAAAACACGGTATGGATCATTTGGAGAGCGCGCTAAAAACTCATCAAAATCGTTTTTAGCAAGGCCTGCTCTATCACCGTAATATAGGGCAATACCTCTATTTAAATAGGCATATTCGTGCTCTTCGTCTAGTTCAAGCGCTGAATCAAAAAACTCATAGGCTTTCTCATATTGCTGCATAAGCGTATGTTGAATACCTAAAAAGTTATACACCTCAGCTAAATCGGGCTTAAGTTTAACTGCGCGGTTAAAATCTATGCGTGAAAGAGTGGTCATGCCTAGGCTATCAAAAAGTACACCACGGTCGTAGTAAAGCTTAGCTTGCTGCTCTTCACTTAAGTCGGCTCTGTTTAATAGCTCAGAGTAACGAGCTATGGCAATTTCGCTTCTAAAGTCTGAGGCTAAAGGTGCTGTGAAAGGCACATTAACAATAGGTGTAGGCTCTGTTTCAGTTGTAGTTTGGCAAGCGCTTAAAGACAAAATAGCAAAAGATGCCAAAGCTAAATGTTTGAGTATCATTAAAATCCTTAATACCAAGATATATCGCGATAAATATAAGACAGACCTTGTCTAGTAAGGTTTCATTAAAGCATAAAAAAAGGGGCTAAACAGCCCCTTTTTTACTATCTAGCTAATATAGCTAGATTAATAAGTTAGCAATTATGCGTCTTTTGACTCATCAGCTGCTGGTGCTGCTGATTCCATTGCTTCTTTAATACTTAGACGTACACGACCTTGACGGTCAACTTCTAGTACTTTAACTTTAACTTCTTGACCTTCACTTAGGTGGTCAGAAACATTGTTAACACGCTCAGTACTGATTTGAGAGATGTGCACTAAGCCATCTTTACCAGGAAGAATGTTTACAAACGCACCAAAGTCTACGATACGTACAACTTTACCTTCGTAGATAGTACCTACTTCAAGTTCAGCTGTTAATTGCTCAATACGACTAATTGCATTAGCTGCACTTTCACCATCTGTAGCGGCAATTTTAATTGTACCGTCATCACCGATTTCAATCGTTGTACCAGTTTCTTCAGTAAGTTGACGAATAGTAGCGCCACCTTTACCAATTACTTCTGCGATTTTCTTCTGTGGAATTTGCATTGTGTAAATACGTGGTGCAAACATAGATAGTTCTTCAGAAGGAGCAGAAATCGCTTCGTCCATCACATTTAGAATGTGTAAACGTGCAGCTTTTGCTTGTTTAAGCGCAATTTGCATGATTTCTTGAGTGATACCTTCAATCTTGATATCCATTTGAAGTGCAGTGATACCGTTTGAAGTACCTGCAACTTTAAAGTCCATGTCGCCTAAGTGATCTTCATCACCTAAGATATCAGAAAGTACTACAAAGTTTTCTTCTTCTTTAACTAAGCCCATTGCGATACCCGCAACAGATGCTTTAATTGGTACACCCGCGTTCATAAGTGCTAGTGAAGTACCACATACAGACGCCATTGAAGATGAACCGTTTGATTCAGTGATTTCAGATACTACACGGATTGAGTAAGGGAACTCAGTAAGTGTAGGCATTACAGCTGAAATGCCACGCTTAGCTAGGTTACCGTGGCCGATTTCACGACGCTTAGGAGAACCTACAAAACCAGTTTCACCAACACAGAATGGAGGGAAGTTATAGTTAAGCATAAAGTGGTTTTTGTGTGTGCCAGTTAAATCATCGATTAACTGTGAATCACGTTCTGTACCAAGTGTAGCTGTAACTAATGCTTGAGTTTCACCACGTGTAAAGATAGCAGAACCGTGAGTACGCGGTAATACGCCAGTCATTACGTCTAGCGCACGAATCATATCTGGTTCACGACCATCAATACGTTTTTCGCCGGCAGCGATACGGCCACGAACGATCTTCTTCTCAAGAGAACCGAATACTTTACCAACTTCTTGCTTATCAAGCGTTTCGCCTTCAGCAAGTTCGCTTGTAAGTACAGTAACAACTTCGTCTTTAGCTACACCAAGTGCTTCTTTACGCGCTACTTTATCAGTAATACGGTAAGCTTCACCTACTTTATCAGCAGCGATAGCAGCAACTTTTTCTTCAAGTGCTACGTTTTTCTCAGGTGCTGACCAATCCCATGTAGGCTTGCCCGCTTCTGCTTTAAATTCGTTGATAGCTGTGATGATAGCTTGAGATTGCTCATGGCCATATACAACAGCACCAAGCATAACGTCTTCTGCAAGTACGTCAGCTTCTGATTCAACCATTAGTACTGCGTTATCAGTACCCGCTACAACTAAATCAAGTTGGCTTTCTTCAAGCTCTTTTAGTGTAGGGTTAAGTACGTATTCACCGTTGATGTAACCAACACGTGATGCGCCAATTGGACCGCTGAACGGGATGCCAGAGATAGCAAGTGCAGCTGATGTACCAATCATCGCAACCATATCTGGTTGGATTTCAGGGTTTACAGAAACAACAGTTGCAATAACTTGTACTTCGTTAACAAAACCGCTTGGGAAAAGTGGACGAATTGGACGGTCAATAAGACGTGCAATTAGTGTTTCACCGTCGTTAGGACGACCTTCACGCTTAAGGAAACCACCTGGGATACGACCAGCAGCGTACATACGCTCTTGGTAGTTAACAGTAAGTGGGAAAAAGTCTTGGCCAGGTTGAGCTTCACGCTTACCAACAACAGTTACTAAAACTGAAGTGTCGCCAATGCTTGCTAGTACTGCGCCGTCTGCTTGACGTGCGATTGCACCAGTTTCTAGGGTTACAGTGTGTTGACCTAGTTGAAATTCTTTAATAATTGCTTGCACTTAAAATATTCCTTAAATGTTTTTATATGTCATTAATAAGTGTCATTAAAAGGGCCAATTACAGTACATAATTGTATTCAGTTGGAAATCAATTAAGTACTACAATTGGCAAAATTTTTAATGACTGCAGATAACCTATTTATCTACGCGCACAGTATATACTAAAGCGACGTAAAATTGCGAGTCTACCCCGAGATAAAAGTAATCGCTTTTATCTTATTATTTATCAATTGCTTCATGACACACGGCTTATACCAATGAGCTTAATTAAGTGATCTATATTGAGGTAATGGGATCGTGTGAATAACTAGGGCGTGTTGATCTTTTGTGGTTGAATTTGCAGCAGTATGTTTGGTGTTTAGGCAAGGCAGAGCCTATGAAGTGTGGTTACTCCCCATAAATAGGCGATAACGCAGCATAAATGCCAAACATGCGCTGCCCTTCGGGTTCTGCCTAGGGGCGATAAACTCTTTGTTGCCTACATGGATGTAGGTAAGGGGCGTGAGCAGGACGCGGAAGCTTTACTCGGTTTTTACTTAGCCCACTAGGTTACAAACCTCGCGCCGCGATTTAATCGCCCCTAGATTGAACAAATTTCAATCCGCAAAGTTCAACACGCCCGAGGAGAAATCTCGTTATTTAATCGCTCTAATCATGGACATTTTAACGCAGCTAGCGCCAAATTTAGTTTCTAAAATTATTAGGTTTTATTGCAGATGTGTATTATTGATTTTCAAGGGCTGAGATTAGATAAGTGTTTTTAAAGCGTAAATTTTAGGCACAAAAAAAGGAGCTATAAAGCTCCTTTTCTCGTAATCAAGTTCTTAGCGACGTAGGCCAAGCTCTTGGATTAGCGCAGTATAACGCGAGATATCTTTACCTTTAAGGTAATCAAGCAATTTACGGCGAGTACTTACTTTACGAAGCAGACCACGACGTGAGTGGAAGTCATGCTTGTGGTCAGCAAAGTGACCTTGAAGCTTGTTGATATCAAAAGTAAGTAATGCTACTTGTACTTCAGGTGAACCAGTGTCGCCTTCTGCACGTGCAAATTTAGCAATGATATCGATTTTTTCTTGATTGCTTAGTGACATAGTAACTCCAAAAATTAAATTTAAAAGGTGTCTTAGCCGATCACTAATTCAGCCAAAACGATTAAGCGGGCGTATTCTACCAACTATGAGAATAACTACAAGCTAATTATACTAAAGATACCCTTAGGGCATTCAGCACAGTGCTTATTCAGGCTTTTTGTAGTCATCTTGTTGGCTTGCAAGTCCACGTTTAGACTTTAACTGCCCATTTGGATTACGCTCGCCAGTGCCGATAAACACACCATCGGCAAGTACTTTTATTGGACCATCAGGTAAATCTGTTGCTGTATCTACAGCTTGCCCATGACTAAACACCGACCCTTGTTCTTTTGTTATTTCTACAACAGGAAGACCAACTAAAGCAGTGTCCATAGGTAGCAATAACTCATCAAGATAAGTAGATGGTGCTATTTCTTCATCTTTCGCTTTATCTAACAAGGCTTGCACTTCATCAAGCGTTACCATTTTATCTGTTGGGTAGTGCCCTACAGCTGAGCGATGAAGCATAATAACATGTGCGCCACACCCTAGGTTTTCGCCTAAATCATCAACAATAGTACGAATATACGTACCCTTTGACACATGCGCAGTCATTTGTACTTCGTTAGTTTGCTCATCAAACTCATCTAGCGTTAAACTAAATACGTTAATTTTTCTGCATTTACGAGGTACTTCAATGCCTTCTCGTGCGTACTTGTATAAAGGTTTACCCTCATACTTAAGCGCTGAATACATTGATGGATACTGATCTGATTCACCTAAAAAGGCCGCAATTTCACGCTCTAGCTGTTCATACGTTACGTTTACGTCTTTAGTACTAACAATTTCCCCATCAGAGTCTGATGTTGTAGTACGTTCACCTAATTTAGCGCGTACTACATAGGTTTTGTCTATATCGAGTAAAAACTGAGTGAACTTGGTCGCTTCACCAAAACAAATGGGAAGCATACCTGTTGCTAGTGGGTCGAGTGCACCGGTATGCCCTGCTTTTTGAGCAAAATAAATACCTTTCGCTCGTTGCAGCGCTTTGTTAGACGAAATACCTTCTGGTTTGTTTAACAACAAAATACCGTCAACCGGACGGCCTTTACTGCGTCTTGCCATTAGTCTTTAGTGCCTTCTTCGCTATCTGTCTCGTCATCTACATGCTTAGCATTATCTTCACGAATAATCGAATCTACTAAGTTAGAAATACGCATACCTTCCATAAGTGAGTTGTCTACAACAAACTTAAGCTCTGGCATTATGCGTGCACGAATACGTTTACCTAATAACGAACGGATATAACCCGTAGCTTCGTTAAGTACTTTTGCGCTTTGCTTCGCTGCATTTTCATCTTCAGTGTTAAATACTGTGATAAATACTTTAGCGTAAGATAAGTCGCGCGATACTTCTACCGCAGACACTGTCACCATACCTAAGCGTGGATCTTTAATTTCGCGTTGTAAAATTACAGCAATTTCTTTTTGAATTTGCTGAGCAACACGATCAGTGCGAGAAAACTCTCTCATTGCATTTGTCCTAAAATAATAACTTATTGAAATTTAATAATAAGATAATTTAATAATGGATACACAAATGGGGGCTAAGCCCCCATTTACAATCTTAGCTCACGAGCAATTAAAGTGTACGTTGTACTTCAACTGTTTCGAATACTTCGATTTGGTCACCAACGCGAACGTCATTGTAGTTCTTAACGCCGATACCACATTCCATGCCGTTACGAACATCAGCAACATCGTCTTTAAAGCGACGAAGTGACTCAAGCTCACCTTCGTAAATAACAACGTTATCACGAAGTACACGAATTGGCGCACTACGTTTAACAACACCTTCAGTAACCATACAACCAGCGATAGCGCCAATTTTTGGAGACTTAAATACGTCACGCACTTCAGCAAGACCAATGATCTCTTGCTTAAATTCTGGTGCTAACATACCTGACATTGCTTGTTTAACTTCGTCAATTAAGCTGTAGATTACGCTGTAGTAACGTAGGTCTAAATTTTCAGTCTCAATTACTTTACGTGCTGATGCATCAGCACGAACGTTAAAGCCAACTACGATTGCGTTAGACGCTGCAGCAAGTGTTGCATCAGTTTCAGTGATACCACCAACACCTGAACCTACAATCTTCACTTTTACTTCATCAGTAGAAAGTTTAGTTAGTGAGTCAGAAATCGCTTCGATTGAACCTTGAACGTCTGCTTTAAGTACCACGTTAACTTCAGAAACATCGCCTTCAGCCATGTTAGTGAACATGTTTTCAAGCTTCGCTTTTTGTTGGCGAGCAAGTTTAACATCGCGGAATTTACCTTGACGGTATAAAGCAACTTCACGCGCTTTACGCTCATCTTTAACTACAGTCGCTTCATCACCCGCAGCTGGAATACCAGAAAGACCTAAAATCTCAACTGGAATAGAAGGACCAGCCGATTTGATATCTTTACCGTTTTCATCGCGCATTGCACGAACACGGCCATACTCAAGACCACATAATACAATGTCACCTTGGTTAAGCGTACCAGATTGAACTAGGATAGATGCAACTGGACCACGGCCTTTATCAAGACGAGATTCAATTACAACACCTGCAGCCATACCTGTAGAAGGAGCTGTAAGCTCTAAAAGCTCAGATTGCATAAGTACAGCTTCTAGAAGGTCATCAATACCTAAACCCGTTTTAGCTGAGATATGAACATACTGCGTATCGCCGCCCCAATCTTCAGGGATAACATCTAACTGAGCTAGTTCGTTTTTAACGCGATCTGGATCTGCGCCTTCTTTATCCATTTTGTTTACTGCGATGATTAAAGGAACGCCAGCTGCACGAGCATGCTGAACCGCTTCTTTAGTTTGTGGCATTACGCCATCATCTGCTGCAACTACTAGGATTACGATATCAGTCGCTTTAGCACCACGAGCACGCATTGATGTAAACGCGGCGTGACCAGGAGTATCTAAGAACGTGATCATGCTGCCGTTTGTTTCAACGTGGTATGCACCAATGTGCTGTGTAATACCACCTGCTTCGCCAGATGCAACTTTCGCTGAACGAATGTAATCTAGTGTAGATGTTTTACCATGGTCAACGTGACCCATTACAGTTACTACTGGAGCGCGCGGCTCAGACTTACCATCTTCATGGCGGTCATTTAGTACTGTTTGCTCTAATTCGTTTTCTTTAACGATGATAACCTTGTGACCCATTTCTTCAGCAACAAGCTGTGCTGCTTCTTGGTCAATTACTTGGTTAATGGTAACCATGTCACCCATTTTCATCATTGTTTTCACAACTTCAGCGCCTTTAACAGCCATGCGTGATGCAAGCTCGGCAACTGTAATTGTTTCGCTAATACGCACTTCGTTTTTAACGTCAGCTGTTGGTTTTTGGAAACCATGCTGCAGCGATGCTGGTGCTTTTAACTTAGACTTGTTACGGCCTCTAGACGCAGCAAACTTATCTTTTGCTGGCGCTTTTTTCTTTTTCTTCGCACGGCGTGTACCTTGCTCATCACGAGCATCGGCAACATCTTCTGCTTCACGTGCGTAAGTTGAAGTCGTAAGGTGATGATCCGCGGTTTCTTCGCGCTTCTTACGTTCTTCTTCTTCTTTCTTCCAGCGTGCTGAATTCTCTTCAGCTAGCTTTCTTGCCTCTTCTGCTTGACGTTTCGCTTCTTCTTCAGCTTTCTTCAATGCGGCCTCTTCTGCTTCTTTTTGCAGACGCTCAGCTTCGATGCGATCTTTCTCAGACTTAGCACTTTGCTCAGGGGTCATCTGCTGTTGTTTAGCTTTACGCTCTGCATCTGCTTTGCGTTTAGCTTCTTCTTTGGCTTTACGATCAGCGTCTTCTTTCGCTTTACGTTCTGCCTCTTGTTTCGCTTTTAATTCAGCGGCTTCTTGTGCAGCTTTTTGCTGCTCTTCAAGACGCGCTTTCTCTTCTGCGGCTAGGCGTTGTTGCTCTTGCTCTTGTTCCATCGCGCTTTTTTTCACGTATGTACGTGTTTTGCGAACTTCAACTTGAACATCTTTTGCTTTACCCGTAGAACCAGTAACACTTAACGTGCTTTTGCTCTTACGTTGTAAAGTCATACGCGCTGGGCCATCTGAGCCAGTACCGCCATGTTGCTTGCTTAAATGATCAAGTAATGTCGCTTTTTCAGCTTCAGTTACATTATCAGTTGCCTGCTTAGTGATACCCGCTTGTGAAAACTGCTGCAGCAATTTATCAACAGTTGTACCTATATCGCCGGCTAGTTTTTCAACATTTACTTCTGCCATAGTGTGTAATACCTCCGTTAATAAATTACTCGTCTGCAAACCAACAAATATTACGTGCAGCCATAATTAATTCACCTGCTTTTTCAGGTGATAGCTCTGTAATATCAACTAGTTCGTCGATGCCTTGCTCAGCTAAGTCTTCAAGTGTAACTACACCTTTACTTGCCATAACAAATGCCAAATGACGTTCTAAGCCTTCAAGCGCAAGTAAGTCTTCAGCTGGCTCTACACCATCTAAGCTTTCTTCCGTTTTAAGCGCTTTAGTCGTTAACGCGTCTTTTGCACGTGAACGTAAAACGTCTACTGTTTCTTCATCTAAGCCATCAATTTCTAAAAACTCTGATGCAGGTACATACGCCACTTCTTCAAGTGTCGAGAAACCTTCGTTGATAAGTAATGATGCAAACTCATCATCGATATCTAAGTTTTCAGTAAATAAGTTAATTAACTTATCTGACTCAGCTTCATTTTTAGTACGCATGTCTTCAACAGTCATTACGTTTAGTTCCCAGCCAGTTAATTGGCTTGCTAAACGAACGTTTTGACCATTACGACCAATTGCTTGTGCTAGGTTATCTGCTTCAACAGCGATATCCATTGAGTGAGTGTCTTCATCCATTACGATTGAAGCTACTTCTGCAGGTGCCATTGCGTTAATAACAAACTGCGCCGGGTTGTCATCGTAAAGAACGATATCAACACGCTCACCGCCAAGTTCTGACGATACAGCTTGAACACGTGCGCCACGCATACCAACACACGCACCCACTGGGTCAATACGTTTGTCGTTAGATTTAACAGCGATTTTAGCACGAGAACCTGGATCACGTGCTGCGGCACGTAATTCAATCATTTCTTCGCCAATTTCTGGCACCTCAATGCGGAATAATTCCATCAGCATTTCTGGTTTTGAACGCGTAACAAATAATTGTGCGCCACGTGCTTCTGGTTTAACTTCGTAAAGAAGACCACGAATACGATCCCCTGGACGGAAGTTTTCACGTGGAAGCATATCGTCACGGTAAATAACAGCTTCTGCGTTATTACCTAAATCAAGTACAATTGCATCACGGGTCGCTTTTTTAACTACACCTGTAACAAGCTCGCCTTCTTGATCTTTATAAGCTTCTACAACTAGAGCACGTTCAGCTTCTCGTACTTTTTGTACGATAACTTGTTTTGCCATCTGTGTAGTTATGCGGTCAAATTTGATAGATTCAATCTGTTCTTCAACGTAATCGCCCATTTGCAAATCAGGTTCTTCAACTTGAGCTGCTTCTAGTGTGATTTCGCTGTAAGGGTTTTCTAATGAACCATCTTCTTGTACTGCTGCAATTTGCCAACGACGGAACGTATCGTAATCGCCCGTTTTACGGTCAATTGCTACACGCACTTCAATTTCGCCATCGTGTTTTTTCTTTGTTGCTGTTGCTAGAGCGAACTCTAAAGCTTCAAAAATCTTTTCTTTTGGAACCGCTTTCTCATTGGAAACGGCTTCAGCAACCAATAATATCTCTTTTGCCATGGGTAATGCCTCGCTTGCCCTATTCCTTCGCACTCGAATTAAAACTTTGCGATTAAATTCGCACGTTCGATGTTACTAAGCATGATTAAATACTCTGCACCATCACTAGATAGTGTGATCATATCGCTGCTAACAGCTACTAAGTCGCCTTTAAAATTACGACGACCGTCTTGTGGAAGTTTAGTACGCACGCGTACTTCCTCTCCTTGCGCCTGCTCGTAGTGATCTTGTTTGAATAATGGACGATCAACACCAGGAGACGATACTTCCAAATCATATTCGTTTGTAATTGGGTCTTCGACGTCTAAAATCGCACTAATTTGACGACTCGCGTCCGCACAGTTATCAACTGAGATCCCATCCTCATGAGCAATATATACTCTTAAGGTAGAATGGCGACCCGCTTGCACAAACTCAAGACCATGTAATTCAAAGCCTAACATTTCTACCGCAGGCGTTAACATGGTTACTAAATCTTGTTCAAGTTTTGTCACGAAAATCCTCCATACAAACAAAAAAAGGGCTTATAGCCCTAAAATACTGAGTTTAAGTTTTGATTTGATGACAATTGCCATAAATCGTAAGGTGCAGATACAACAACGCCCCGAACCAAGCGGGGCGTCACACCAATAAAGCATAAAACTGTGTGGCCGAGGGCCAAGCTTGGTTGCGAGTCAGTAACTGACCAAATTTAAACTACATAGCTTAAAACGCAAAACGCGCATTACTTAGAATGCGCGATATAAATTAGTAAGGTAATACCTACTAGTAGAATTGGTTGCGGGAGCCGGATTTGAACCGACGACCTTCGGGTTATGAGCCCGACGAGCTACCAGGCTGCTCCATCCCGCGCCAATAGATATCAAACCTTAAATTTAATATCGCTGTTAGCTGTTTTACAACACGCTAAACAATGGCCGCTATTATAAGGATGTGTGGGGTAATTAGCAACCATAATAAATAATTAGTTTATAAAAATATCAATTCGTCAAGATGCTAATTTTATGTAGATATTAGGATCATAAGCTTCACAAAACACAGCCACTTTGTATACTTGTTTAATTAAGCTACATTTAAAGTGTGCATACAAACTGACTTTAAAAGAGCTTTTGTATATACGCAATGACTAGAAAAACCAAAGCAAAAACTAAAACTCATACTTTAACACTAAAAAAACGTGCAGTATTTGCACACCCCGCTATAATAAAGCGTAACCAGATTGAGAATAATAATTATAATCTACTGCGAAGAGATGAAAATGAATACACAACAAACAGCATTGTTAAATAATTTAAAGATTATTAAACCAAACTTTCATGCATTTACTGCTCGGTTTCATAATAAATTAGCTGAGTCTGATATCAAGATGGATTACCCAGCAGCGTCATATTTTAACGAAAAAAGCTTTACTTTGTTTTGTGTGCTCGAGCGAATTATTAAACATTTAAACAAGCCTTCATCGGTTGCGCCTTTTCTAGTACATCATCTAGCGTATTTAAAAAACTCTGGAGCAACTCAAAATGATATAACTATTTTATCAGATGCGTTTTACGAAACTCTTAAAGAACACCTTGGCACATATTTTACTCATGAAAGTCAACTAGCTTGGAGAGATGCTCTCAATTTTTTTGAGAAATTTGCTAATAACACTCTGTTTAATGTTTCAAATGTAATTTCGTTACAACAAAAAATACAGCAAAAACAGAGCAACAATATTTAACCCTCGATAGACTTAAAAGGTAAGGAAATTTATTAGATTTTTATACTTTAGCTTTTTAAATACACGTCAAACTTATTTTTCTCTAAACTTATAAAGTACCTATTTAGCAGTCAAACTCGCACTTACGTGTGGCATACTTATGAACGGTTATAATGCCTGTTAGGCCCCATAATACAAGATTGCTAGTCCTCTTCTAAACTACTTTAAATCGTCACGATCGATAATTAATGTTATGCCGTATAAAATTTGTTTGGGTATGCTATGACAAACTATAAAACAGTAAGGCTTATATTGGGCGACCAACTCAACCCATCTCACTCATGGTTTAAGCATAAAGATAATGACACTTTATACCTAATTGCGGAACTAAAACAAGAAACTAATTACGTAAAACATCATATACAAAAATTATGCGCTTTTTTTAGTGCTATGGCTAATTTTGCAAGCGCGCTTAAAGAAGCCGGATTTAATGTACTTCATTTAACACTAGATGAAACACACGGCGATGCAAACCTCCCCGGTTTACTTACCCGCATAGCAACTCAATATAATTGCTCGGCAATAGAGTATCAGTACCCTGATGAGTTTCGTTTAAAGCAACAACTTAATAATTTTAAAAAAAAGAGTGTATTTAATATAAACGCAGTTGATACAGAACACTTTTTATTACAGTTTGAACAAATAAATGAACGGTTCACTAAAAACAAACATGCGACGATGGAACACTTTTACCGTGCAATGAGAAAGCAATACAATATATTGATGGATGGTGCAAAGCCACAAGGTGGAAAGTGGAACTATGACAGTAATAACCGTAATAAATTTTCAAAAAGTGACTTAGCTGATATCCCTGTTCCAAAAATGTTCGATAATGATGTAAGCAGTATTATTTCCCGTTTAAACAAACATAATGTGAGCTATTTTGGAGAAATCAAAGATGAGTTACTTCAGTGGCCAACCACCAGAAAGCAAGCTATTGATTGCTTAGAATACTTTTGTAAAAATTTACTGAGCCGGTTTGGGCAATTTCAAGATGCGATGACAGATCAATGTAATCATAATACCAGCTTGTATCACAGCCGTTTATCGTTCGCATTAAATGCAAAACTACTTCACCCACTTTATGTAATTAAACGTGTGATAAACGAATATGAACAAAATCCTCAGCAAATAACAATTTCACAAGTAGAGGGGTTTACCAGGCAAATTTTAGGCTGGAGAGAATATGTAAGGGCTATTTATTGGGTGAATATGCCCGACTACGCTAATAAAAACCAGCTGGATGCAAAACAAAAAATGCCTCATTATTTTTGGAATGGGGATACAAAAATGAACTGTTTAAGCCACGCCCTTACCCAAAGCCTCGAAACAGCTTATGCGCATCATATACAACGCCTAATGGTCATAGGGAACTTTTGCTTATTAACAGGCATAAATCCGAACGAAGTAGATAATTGGTATTTAGGCGTTTATATAGACGCCATAGAATGGGTGGAAATGCCAAACACACGGGGAATGAGTCAGTTTGCAGATGACGGCATTATTGCAACTAAGCCCTATTCAGCAAGTGGCAATTACATTAATAAGATGAGTGATTACTGCAAAAACTGTCGATACGATGTAAAGCAAAAAATAGGTGATAATGCGTGTCCGCTCAACAGTTTATATTGGCATTTTATGGATAAACATCGAGATAAACTACAGTCTAACCCCAGAATAGGCATGGTTTATAAGAATTGGGATAAACAGTCATCCAATCTTCAAACACAAACCCTTGAGCAAGCAAAGCACCATATCAAAAATATAGATTCTTTATAATGTAAAAAGCCGCCTCAAACGAGGCGGCTAAATAATCAGGGAAAAATGTAATTCAGAAGATTATTTACCTTCTATTAAATTGCTGCTACCAATTTCAATTTTACGTGGTTTTAGCGCTTCAGGGATTTCACGTTCTAAGTCAATACTTAGTAAGCCGTTGGCTAAATCTGCGCCAAGTACTTTTACATGATCTCCTAACTGGAATTTACGTTCAAAGTTACGCTCAGCAATACCTTGATGAATAAATTTACGCTCTGCGTTTTCATCTTTATTTGCTTTAGTACCTGCAACTTTAAGCGTGTTATTTTCTGACTCAATGGTTAACTCGCTTTCACTAAAGCCTGCTACGGCCATTGTGATACGATATTTATCTTTATCGAGTGCTTCTATGTTGTACGGAGGAAAGCTTGGTTGCTTGTCTGTACGTGCTGCTGCGTCCATTAGAGATGCTAAGTGATCAAAGCCAATGAATGAACGGTATAATGGTGATAAGTCTACTGTACGCATAATAATATCCTCATATTTAAGCGATATAATGTTGCTACTTTTCTTTTGAACAAGTACAACATAATTAAATTAATAATATAAATTTCAATTACTTCTGTTAAACAAAGACCCATCAGGCGTCTTCACATAACTATTTATGGGCAGTAATTTTGTTTTCAAGTAATTAAATAAAAAATTTAAAATAAAAATAAAAAAAGGCACAAAACTGTGCCTTTTTAAATCATTTATAAATACTATTATTTAATAAATGTGCCACGAATTGGATAGTCGTTTTCTCTTGAAAACTTAATTCCACCTAATAACTGTTCTAAATCGGGGCGAACGAATGGGCTGTTTGATATATCGAGCATCTGAAGCTGATTTTTTTCGTTAAGTACAAAAATGCCAGGTTCTGCAAACGGATGGTCTGTTTCTGCATCGCTACGTGGCTCACTGATATGTAGCCCTAAGTCGGTCATTTGCTTGATGGTTAAACCGAAGTAAATTGGGAAATTAATGTCTATTTTTTCAAAATGCTTAGTAAGCTGCTCATGGCTATCACCGCTAACAGCAACAACTTCAACGCCAGCTTCTTTAAAGTCTTTATGCATTTTAGCAAGCTCATTAAGTTGTGCAGTACATTTAGGGCAATGTTGACCTCTATAAACAACAATCATTTTCCATGGGGAGTCACTTACTCTGTCTACTAAGTCTATTTTTTTCTCGTCCACATCACTCACTATTAGTGATGGCATAATATCCGCAGGTTTTAAACTAGTGTTACTCATTGCGATCTCCTTTTACTGTTTCAGATAAAATTAACTTTGCTCTCACCTACAGAGCTTAGGGTAACTTTTATTAATTCAACCTGAAAATGTAATTAGAAATCTATTAATATTTAAGACCAGCCCTTTATTTTTCTATAAATGGTAGAAGCACTAACTCCTAAATAAGCTGCTGCAAGTGGAATATTATCATCGCATACATGAATTGCATTCTCGATAGCCCTTTTTTCTACCTGCCACAACGGTTCTATATCATGCACAGCCATTGGCGAGGGCATAGAGCTTGAAGCATTCATATTAACTGATGATATTGATTTATTTGATGAAACTGACGCCGTTAAACCAAAGGAACTTGGTAGCATTTCTCTTTCAATTACTTGCGCATCGTTTATTACAACCGTGTTTTCTATTACATTTTGTAGCTCTCGGATATTCCCTGGCCAATCATAATTACAAAAAAGAGATTTAACGTCCTCTGAAAAGTCGGTAAAGCTTTTACCATTACTGTCGCTCTTTTGTTTAAGTATGTAATCAGCTAAAAGTAATATATCGTTGCCACGCTCTCGCAGTGGTGGCAGTTTTACAGGTATAACGTTTAGACGATAATACAAATCCTCTCTAAAACGCCCCTCAGCCACTTCAATAATTGGGTTTCTATTTGTAGCACACACTAAACGCACATCACTGTGTAATATTTCGCTGCTACCTACACGGCTAAAAATACCTGTCTGTAAAAAACGTAATAATTTAGCTTGTAAATTGAGCTCCATTTCACAAAGTTCATCTAAAAATAAAGTCCCTCCATTAGCAACTTCTACAGCCCCTTTCCTATCACTTAAAGCACCACTAAAGGCCCCTTTTACATGACCAAAAAACTCAGATTCAAATAATTCAGCAGGAATTGCCGCACAGTTAATTGCAATAAAAGGTCCCTTACTCCGGGGGCTTGCGTCATGAAGAGTCTGCGCACATACTTCTTTACCTGTACCACTTTCACCCGTTATAAATACACACGCTTTACTTCTTGCTGCGCTGTCAAGCAGCCTAAACACCGTTTTCATTGCGAGTGACTCACCAACAAAATCTTGGTTCTGAGTGTTTTTATCAACTAATGGTTTTGCTGTTACTTGCTCTTTTGGTGTAAGCGCACTCTCTACAGAGCTAATTAGTCGTTGGCTTGTGAAAGGTTTTTCTAAAAAATCAAAACCACCTAGTCGCATAGCTTCTACGGCCACATCAATAGAGCTATTTGAAGTGATCATTACTACATTAGCTGGATTTTTTTGTTTATTTACAAATTGAAGTACTTCTAAACCACTAATATCGGGTAAGCAGACGTCTTGTACAATCACCGTAGGCATTTTTTCTTTTATACCAACTAAAGCTGAGTAGCCATCAGTGAAGTGTCTACATTCGTACCCTGCTTGTTCAAGCTGGCTGGCGTATAGAGCTCCACTGGCGATGCTATCTTCAACAATATATACAAGCCCTTTATCATGTGTATTTTTCATGGTGGCACCTTAAATTGCTATATTATTAATGATGACTTGATAAGCATCGCGGGTTTTATCCAAATTGTGCTGAATGATAAGTGCTAAGTGAATATTTTCTGACGTTGTTGCGGGTGGAGAGTCATGAAGCTGTGTTGCCAGTGCAGCTAAAGGGGCTGCACCATACAAAGCAGCCGAATTTTTTAATACATGTGTTATTTCTTTAACCTTAACCGTGTCTTCATTATCAATTGCTGTTTTTATTTGGTCTCTCATGGTGACTAGCTCGTCAATAAATAGTTTTATTAACTTTGCTAATACTTCAATCCCAACATCTTTTTCAAGCTGAGCTAATACATGGAGCTCTGTTATACTTTTATCAACAAATTTCTCTGATATGGGCATAAAAGTCCTTTATTTTTTATTGTAATAAGCCTAACTAATACGCCACTATTAGCTGATATATTGAGATATTTATAATATAAGAGTAATTCGTTTTTCGCATTTTGCAAACCATAATAAACGCTATGTGCTACGGCGCCCAAATTTCAATACTTTTAGATAATGTTTGTGGCTTATCAAGCAGATAGCCTTGAGCAATATCACACCCTAACTGCTCTAGTATTTGAAGTTGTTCATTTTCCTCAATTCCCTCTGCAACGGTTTCTAAACCGAGTCTTTGTGCCATCGCAATGATTGCACTGCATAAGGTAAAGTCTTCATTATTACTAGCAATACCACTTACAAAACTACGATCTATTTTTAGACCATCAATATCAAATTGACGAAGCAAACCAAGCGAGGCATAACCAGTACCAAAGTCATCTATCCACACTTTTACACCTTCTTTATGAAAGTTCTCAAACGCTTTTGCTATTTTTGCAGGGCTATGAATTAGCGCTGTTTCTGTTAATTCTACTTTTACTGCATGAGGCGGGATATCATGCTTTTCGAGTAACCCCATAACTTTTGAAAATACATCGCCATCTAAAATTTGTACGGGTGAGATATTTAAAGAAATAGCTAAGTCGGTCATACCTAAGTGCCTCATCTGCTTTAAATCAGATAAGCTTTGTTCAAAAATCCAATCACCTAAATCTAATATCATGCCAGACTGCTCTACATGAGGAATAAACTCATCGGGCCCCACAATGCCAAACCGAGGAGAATCACATCTAACTAGTGACTCAAAACCCACTAACTTACCTGATGCTAATGAAACCAAAGGCTGATACACCATTTTGAAATAATTATTTTGCATTGCGTCAGTCATGATTTGTTCAAGCTCATGCCACCTGGCTAAGTTTACCGAGTTTGAGGATTCTAAGGTATTAAATGCATTCATTATTTGCTCCGTGGCTTTATCAGATGGTCTCCTTTACATATAGCAATTTACAGACCATTTTTAAAACCGAAAAGAGCAACAATAAGATAATAAATTCAGTAAGTTAAAACGATATAATTTACCTTTGCTCACCTCCTAAAGCATTTGCATTTTGCAATTCAGATTGCAACGCACTAACTCATGAGTTTTATACAACCTGCTTATATATCGGTTTATATAACGTTAAGAAAAATACGCTAAAACTAGACAAAAGTTTTTGTATCTATGTTCTAAATAAAGAATTTTTAACTATCTTATAGTGCAATCTAATTCGTTAAATTGAGCGATATTTATACAGGTTGGTATTACTTTAATTTTTAGCTATCTAAAAAGTGTGTGCTTTATACAACGGCTTACTAAGTAGCCGCAAAAATGATTTAGGAATAAACATTAAGTATTATTAATAGAGGGAGAAGCATTGCTAAATATTTCTAATTGAAAATTAAGGAAGTTTGATGGGCGTAAAAAACGCAGGCAACATGGTTACCTGCGCAAAAGTCTCTAGTTTGAAAATGTTGTGATTTCTTCACTTTTTGATGTATCTAAATGCTGTGCGTAATTTGGATTTTTAGAGTCAAAAGTATCATTCATTAATTGGGCGTCTTCTAAATCAGTTTGTGAGAATGACATTGGCTTAATATCAGCTAAAGGTTCAAGAGAGCTTGTATCTCTTAATACCGTAATACTAATAACTAAGGCAGCTACAAGCAAAATAGATAAAGCCATAATTTCCGGGGTTAAAACCCAGCTAATACTCTTTGTTTGTGGTTTAGCTTTTGTATTTGTTTGCATTGTGCACCTCTTAAAATGTAAAACATTTAAACTATATTCGTTTAATTTAATAGGTATATTGCGAAAGCCGTGCCAACTAACTAAGTCTAGATCAAAAAATAAAATACATAATAAGATCAAGCAATTAAACGAACGAGATATTTAGTTAGGTAGTATTATCAATTCTTGCCGAATTAAATTTTCATCTTGAGTTGCAATATGCGATTCAATATGAAAAAACACGCTAAAAACAACCTTTAAACATTATAAATAAAATATAACTTACTTCTAAAAGATTAGATTAATTTGATATTTAATCAAATACTCTCATGGTTCTTTAACTATAATTTTGATTTTAAGATAGCTTTTCCCATACTTCAGCTAATCGAATAAGCTTTAAATGTTTAGATTCAGTTACTTGGTGAGGAGTGTATTTTTCGAGTAAAGAATAAAGAGTATTACTTACTATTGGCTTAGCCAAATAGTCATTCATACCCGCATCAATAAAGCGCTCCTTATCTCCGTGAATCGCATTTGCAGTAAGCGCTATGATGGGTGTTAAAATACCGAGTTCTCTAATGGCCTTCGTGGCAGAAATACCGTCTAAAATAGGCATTTGTATATCCATAAAAATAAGATCTATTTTTTTACTCTTAGCCATCGTAATTGCTTCTTGACCATCATTTGCAATGTCTACTTGGCAACCTTTTTGCTCTAAAAACTGCCTAATTACAACCTGATTATTTTTATTATCCTCAGCTACAAGTACATTGAGACCGTTGAGATGGGCCGGCTTATCACTAAAAGTGACAACTTCCTTCTCGTCGCGATTTGTATATATTATATCTAAGTGAAATAGCTGCTCTTCGAGTAAACTCATAGCTCGTGGCAAGTGCGATACTTTAAATGGCCCGTTTATTGTTAGCTCATTCTCACTTGAGTTTTTTGGTAATAGGCTTTTACCTTTCAAATCAATATTTAATAAGCATGGAGTATTAAGAAACTTGTAAGTATCTATGCATTGGCGTGTTTGAGCTAAAAGTTGTGGATCTGTTAATACTATTGCGTCAGGTGGGTTGTCAAATGTAGGCGTACTAGGACATAACTCATAACAATCAAAAGATATTGAGTATCGAGTAAGTGTATGTTCAAGAGCTGTTTTTAATATTTTATTACTTCCAATAATCCACACTTTTGATTTTTTGCTTCTAGCTGCAAACCCTTCCCTTAAAATAGAATCGGTTGTATCAATTTTTAATGGGTAGTTAACCACAAACTCACTACCTTTTGTCAGCTCAGAGCTAACAGATATATCACCTTTGACCACATCACAAATTTGTTTACAAATAGCGAGCCCTAAACCACTCCCTCCATGTTGCCTTGTAATTGAGTTATCGGATTGAATAAATGGCATAAACATACTTTCTATCTTACTTTTAGCTATGCCTATCCCTGTATCTTTAACCGATAGCTGAAGAGTTAGATCTTCGCCTGCTATTTTTATACATTTAACCGTAACCGTAATTACCCCCTGCTCTGTAAACTTAATCGCATTAGCTAATAAATTAATCGCTATTTGCCTTATACGAGCATGGTCACCAACGACTTGTGTAGGTACATCAGGGTAAAAATCAAAAATAACTTCAAGCCCTTTTTGTAAGGCACTCTCGGTAACAATATCAATCGCTTCTTCTATACATGTATCAACACTAAAAGGTCGGTTATCTAAAGAAATTGCTTGTGCTTCAAATCGTGAATAAGTCAATACATCATCAAGCACGCTCAGTAGAGCGTCAGAACTTGTCTTAATCATTTGCGTGTAACGCATTTGTTCAGTTGTTAGGCCTGTATGATGCAAAATATCAGCTGAGCCAATAACTGCATTCAATGGTGTACGTATTTCATGGCTAATATTAGCCATAAAGCGGCTCTTAGATTCCGCGAGTATTTCAGCTTGATGCTTAGCCTCAAGCAGAATCTTCTCACCTTCAATTCGCTCTTGAATATCAACAAGGGTTGCAGCTATAGAGGACAAGCTATTATCATAATCATTGAATATAGGTGTAAGTGTTATCTCTACCCAATTATCAAAGCCTTGGGCATTAATTAACCGAACATCAAAGCGACTAATATCACGCTTGCCCGTTTTGTAGTTGAGTAAAGTGCTTGTTACTTTTTCAACATCATCTTTAGCAATAAACTTAATAAGCGCTAAGCCAATACTCTGTTCAACTTGAGAGTTTAAAACTCTTTGCCAAGCTTGATTTATAAATAGTAATTTCCCATTTGTATCAAGTCGCAAAACAATATCAGGTATATTATCAACAACAGAATGGTAGTTATATTCTGTCTCTGCCATAGCTTGCTCAGCTTTTACGCGTTGCGTGATATTGGTTTCAATAGCAATAAAATGCTTCACCTCGCCCACATCATCCCGAACGGGATTCGCATCAATAGCAACCCAGTATAGATTCCCGTTTTTATCGTAATTAACTGTTTCAACCTGAAACGGTAATCCATTTTTTATCGCATTAGACATTACTTTACAGGTTTCCTTACAGGTTTTTGGGCCCTGTAATAGTTTACCTGGAGAAGTTCCGATAACTTCATCGCAAGTGTAACCCGTAAGCGTTTCAAAGCTGTTATTAACCCATTCTATTAGGCCGAACTTGTCAGTAATTATAACTAAATTATTAGTATGGCTTGCTACGAGGGATAAACGCTTTACGTATTTTTGTTGCTGGGTAAGTAAAAGTTGAAAGTCTTTGTGGCGCTGAATATCATATAACGAACCAATAAATCCGCTTGTTTCATCATAAACTAATCTAAGTTCGAACCAGTTTGTTAAACCGGCTTTATTTTTAAGCTGTATTTCTGTACTTGGTGGCAACTTCCCTTCAAGTAGGCTGCAACTATAGGCAACAAAATGCATAATATCATCGCAGTTCATTAGCTTAGTAATATTTGAGCCAACTAATTCATTACTCGAATAACCAAGTTTGTTTTGCCATGCTTCGTTTATATAAGTAAGGTTTAGATGTTTATCACACTCAAATATGCACTCATCTAGTATTGCCAATAGTTTTGCTTGTCGGCGATTACTATTAGAAAGCTTCTCTACTAATGCGTACTGAATTTGTACCTGGAGTTCGTCGTTATTATCCATACTTCCTCCATTATTTTGTAAAAATATTACTGCTAATTACACGCGCATACAGAGGAAATACCTCCTCACAGTAAAATGTTTGCTCAAAAGGAGTTCTGCTCGATGTACAATCGCTCAAAATAGTAACGTCAAAGCCTAAATCAACTGCAGAACGTGCGGTAGAGTCTATACAAATAGAGGTAACGGTTCCTGCTAATACAATCTCACTCACATTGTTATTTTTAAGTGTTTGAGCTAAATGCGTATGAGTAAAAGCGTTGAGTCCACGCTTCCCTGGGATCTCATCAATAACATGCTTAAATTGATATAACTGATCAATAGTTTGAGCACCATACGACCCTGATTTAAACGCCCCAGCATCAGCAATTGATTTTAATATGCCAATAGGATTTTTAAGCTCGCTATAATTTTGCGTGAAATGAATTGGGGTATTAATTACTAACGCGAACTTTTCTGCGCAATGAGTAAGTAACGAGAGCGTATTTTTTACCACGCCAGTAACTCTTGATGACTCTTCAACCACATCATATAAAACACCTTGAGGTGAAAAGTAATCGTTTTGAAAACCAATTAAAATAAGCGCAGTTTTAGATAAATCACACATAGTCATCTCCTTATGGAGCTATTTAAGACGCAAGCTGCCAAGGTTTAATAAACTTCTCAAGTACCGCTTTTGTTACTGGTTTTTGTAAGTAGTGGGTTATTCCTTTTTTAAATAACTCAGCTATTTGTTCATCACCAGTGATCCCCGTTAAAATAACTTTAGGTGTATTATTATTAGGTGTATTTTGACTAATTAACTGCTGCGCTACGTCACTGCCAAACATACCAGGCATACGTTCATCTAAAAGCAGCAAATCAAATGTTTCGCTTTGAGCTAGCGACAAAGCACTCGCACCATTTTCAGCACACGTTACTGCGCAACCCAGCATTTCAAGCATTACTTTAGTTGCTACCTGACTTGGCAGGCTATCATCAGCAACTAAAATTGATAAACGAGTTTGAGTATGTAATGTTGCTAAAATAGCGATTAAATCAGTATCAAAAAAAGGCCAGCCCAAAACTCTTTTCGAAAATTTATGAGCTTGGCTTAATTGATTGATATCGTTGATAGAGCAAAGTTTTATGTGGGTGTTTAGGCTGTCATTATCTAACTTGCTTTTTAAAGTATCTGCGCTTAGATGCCTTAAATCTTCAAGTTGTACCGACTCTCTGATTGTACTGTTAAATAATTTAAAATTTAAACCGAACCGATCATGTGTGTGTGCAGACATCTTTAGACAGCTTTTAAATAACGATTCGCAATCAGTTAAAACATCTACATTTTGGTTAATATCAAGTGCTAAATTTACTGACTCTTTAGTCGCTAAAAGGCCATTTACATCTAATGACTTTACCTGCTCAGAATCATCAACCCAATAATGAAAACTAACACCTTGGATATTAGCTTCTACTGTAAGTAAAAAACTATTTTTTACCGACGCTAAACCTGGTGTTAAAAACTCTTCACATTGCGCTATTATTTGCTCAGGAGAAACTTGCAAGCATACATAATTGCATTGTAACTTATTGATTAGAGTCACCGAAAAATCGCGATTGCGGGTTTCACAGTATTTACCTATTACCGCTTGGATAATCTCTAAAACGTGACTGTTATTATTCATAAAGTGCTCTAATTAACCCAGTGTATGAATATTAATCATCAAGTTATGTGCCATAAATATGCTTTTGTAAAAATGCTAATTTTCATAGACTTAAGTATTAGTATATTAAGCAACATCCATCTATTTGCATTTTGCAAATCATATTGCGAAGCATTCTCTGATTTATAAATTTATTAGAATGGTGTAATCGCTTTTTTTATCTTTAAATAATTTTTTAATCGCTTAATATGATATTAATTAAATTGAGGAGATAACTATGCTTACAGTAATTTTTGGCCGTGAAGGCTGCCCATTTTGTGTACGAGCTAAAGATGTTGCCGAGCAACTATCAAATGAACGTGACGATTTTAAATTTCGTTATATCGATATCATCAAAGAAGGTATCAGCAAAGCTGACCTTGAAAAATCAGCAGGCAAACCTTGCCCAACTGTTCCACAGATTTTTGTAGACCAAACTCACATCGGTGGATTTACAGAATTTGAAGCATACGCTAAAGAAAACCTAGGACTTTATAAATAAGGTTTGTAGCCAATCTGTTAACCAGTTTAATAAATCAAAAAATTAAACTGGTTAAATTTCGACCAGCATCAATCACATACAAATTAGTTGTAATTTATACAAGCATTTGCCTCGTGAATCCTATATAATGCGCGCCTCTTTAAATTCGTTGAGGCGTATTAATGTCAGAACCAGTCACGTTTGAATCTCTAAATCTTTCTCCTGCAATTTTGAAGGCAGTTGAAGAGTTGGGTTACAAGACACCATCTGAAATCCAAGCTCAATGTATACCGTTATTGCTAGAAAGAAAGGACGTACTGGGACTAGCACAAACGGGTACAGGTAAAACAGCAGCATTTGCACTGCCATTACTAAACAATATTGACCCGTCTGTGAAACAGCCACAGATCCTTGTACTCACACCAACACGTGAGCTTGCGATCCAAGTTGCTGAGGCATTTGAACAATATGCAAAACACACTCGTGGTGTAGAAGTATTGGCACTTTATGGTGGCCAAAGCTACAGCATTCAATTAAGCGCACTTCGTCGTGGCGCACAAATTATTGTTGCGACTCCTGGTCGCTTAATTGATCACATTAACCGTGGCACTATCAAGTTTGATGCTTTACAAGCACTTGTACTTGATGAAGCCGATGAAATGTTACGTATGGGCTTTATCGATGATGTTGAAAACATCATGGAAAAAACGCCGCGTGAAAAGCAAACATGTCTTTTCTCTGCGACTATGCCTAAGCAAATTCAAAACATCAGCAGCAAATATATGAATAACCCTGAACAGGTTCATATTTCTGCGCGTAACTCTACAGTATCATCTGTTGAGCAAGTGTTTTGGAACGCACACGTACACAAAAACAAAGCGATTGTTCGTTTCTTAGAAGCTGAGCAATATGAAGGTGCTATTGTTTTCGTACGTACTCGTAACGACACAGTTCAACTTGCTGAATTATTAGAGCGCGAAGGTTTCTCTGCTGCTCCACTTAACGGTGACATGAACCAGCAAGCGCGTGAGCGCACTGTAGATCGCTTAAAAAATGGCATGCTAAACGTTGTTATTGCAACAGACGTAGCAGCACGTGGTCTTGATGTAGACCGCTTGAGCCTAGTTATCAACTACGATATTCCACAAGATTCTGAAGCCTACGTTCACCGTATCGGCCGTACAGGTCGTGCTGGTCGTACTGGTAAAGCTATTTTATTCGTAAAACATAACGAGCGTTATTTACTTAAAAATATCATTCGTCATACTAAGTCTGAAATTGCACAGGTTGAACTACCTACAGCTAAAATCGTAGAAGAAAAACGTATCAATGCGTTACAAGAAAAGCTTACGCTTGCACTTGAAAACAAAGATATTACGTTCTTCAATGAAGTGGCTGCCAATATGGCGCAAAAGCTTGAACTAGCTCCTGAAGACTTAGCGGGTGCGTTATTGTGTTTAGCACAGCAACAATCACCAATTAAAGTTGAAGAAGTTAAAATTCAACCTCGTGAACGTAACGAACGTAATGACCGCAACTCACGCAATGACCGTGGTGATCGCGGACGTCGTAACGAGCGCGGTGGCGAACGTGGCGGTGAGCGTGCAGAACGTAAACCTCGTGAACGCAACAGCCGTGATGCTGGACCAATGGATACTTACCGTATCGAAGTGGGTCGTGAGCATGGCGTACAGGTTAAAAACATTGTTGGCGCTATTGCTAACGAAGCTGACATCTCAAGCAAGTTTATTGGTGACATTCGTCTTCACGACAGTCACAGTACGGTACAATTACCGCAAAACATGCCTAAAGATGTACTTGATCACTTCCAAAAAGTGTTTATTTGTAAACGCCCAATGGGTATGACAATTACACAAGATCAAGGCCCTGCTGAGCCACGTGGCGAGCGTTCTGAACGCCCAAGTGGTGATAAAAAGCGTAGCTTTAACAAAGACAACCAACGCGGTGATAAGCGTGGCGGTCCTCGTAAAGAACGTCGCCCAGTAAGCTTCACATCTAACTAAGCTTTAGCTTACGTTATAAAAAACCTTGTCACGAAAGTGCCAAGGTTTTTTTGTTTTAAGGCCACTGCTTCAGTAATAACAAAAATCCTGTAAACTAAGCAAATGCTATAATTCACGGACGAATTAAAATTGAAAAAGATTTACGACAACTTGCTCTTTGTAGCAATAGTACTCCCCATTTTATTATGCATCACTATACCTATTTTAATGGACTTTACAGACCCACCATTCATCTCAAATGAACTATACGACGTTGTTTTCTTTATAACCCTCCCTATTATCTGTTGTGCACTATTTATCTATTTAAATATACTTATATTCAATAAATATAGACGCTGCAGTAAATATAGAGAATCACTCAAATACAATTTCTCAGATACTAAAATGAAATTAGCATCCATTTTCATGTACCCATTATCCCCTTTATTAATCTATGGAATATTCTATATTTTTATCTCTGATCCTATTAAATTATGGGCTTACTACACGCAAGGCGACTATTGGTATAAAGAATACATCCTGACCGATGTACAAGAGTGTGGCACTGAGTATGAAGATAGTTGTACTCGTTTATACTTTAAAGATCCTAAAACGAATGAAACTCACGATTTTAGATGGTACGACGATAAATCTACAATAATGAATAACAAAAACGATTATGTGTATATTGTTGGTGAGGCCAGTTTGTTTGGCTATATAGTGAGAAATTTAGAAAGGTAATTAAAACTTCTTTTTACATTGCAGCAATTTTATATAAAAACCTCACTCAAGTGAGTGAGGTTCATAAATTAAGGTTTAAGTTAAGGTAACGCCGGATAAACGTAACTCGCATCTAACCCTAACGGAATACCGAGTGCCCAATACCCTAGCAAGAAAATACTCCAACCAATCATAAACGCGATTGAGTAAGGGATCATAAGCGCGATAAGCGTGCCTATACCGGTGTCTTTTACATACTTTTGGCAGTACACCACAACCAATGGGAAGTAAGGCATGAGTGGCGTAATTATGTTTGAGCTAGAATCCCCTATTCTGTAAGCAGCTTGGGTTAAATCGGGTGATATACCTAGTTGCATAAGCATCGGCACAAAAATAGGCCCGAGTAACGCCCACTTAGCTGAACTTGAGCCAACAAACAAATTTACAAAGCCGGTTAAAAATATAATACCCACAACAGTTACGGCACTTGGAAGCTCCATTGCTTTTAAAAGCTGCGCCCCTTCAATAGCCATTAATGCCCCTAAGTTAGACTTAGAAAACGCAGCAATAAACAGCGCACAAAAGAACGCCATAACAATGTAATAAGCCATACCACTCATCGCGGTGCTCATGGCGTCTATCATATCTTTTGAGGTTTTAAAGGTACCGACTGTAAAACCATACACGGCACCAGGTATCCAAAATAATAAAAAGATTAGCGGCACAATAGATTGCATAAGGGGCGATCTAAAATTAGTTAGTGAGCCATCGGCACTGCGCATTGCTGAATCGGCAGGGGCAGATACAAATGCAAGTAATACAAGCCCTGCGATCATTACGCTACTGGCTATAAAAAAAGCGCGCCTTTCATCACTTTTTGCTTCATCAAACGCAGGTAAGTTTTGGGTGTCTTCATTAAGCGGTGTATTTTTTAAACGTGGCTCAATTATTTTGTCAGTGATATACCAGCCTAATAACACAATAAATAAACTCGAAGCCGAAGTGAATGCCCAATTATTAAGTGGGTTAATCGACATATCGGGGTTAATAATTTGCGCCGCGCTTTGCGTAAAGCTTTGCAGTAATGGGTCTATCCCTGAGGGAATAAAGTTAGCACCAAACCCGCCGCTTACGCCGGCAAATGCGGCAGCAATACCCACTAATGGGTGCCGCCCGGCGGCAAAAAATATAACTCCCGCTAAAGGGATCACTAAAACATAGCCTGCATCGGTTGCTGTATGGCTTACAATAGCGACTAAAATTACTGACGGTGTTAGTAACTGTTTAGGCGTTACCTTTAGCATGAGCTTAAGGCCTGTATTGATATAACCCGAGTGCTCAGCTACACCAACACCTAACATAGCAACCAGTACCACGCCTAATGGGGCAAAGCCTGTAAATGTTTTTACCATAGAGGATAAAAACGAAGCGAGTGAATCGCCCTCTAATAAGTTATTTACAACAATGGCTTGGCCTGTACGTGGATCAATGGCTTCAAAACTAACTCCCGATAACCACCACGAACACACCCAAATAAGTAACATCGCAAATAAAAAGATAATGGCAGGATCGGGGAGCTTATTACCAATACGCTCCACAAAATTTAAAAAGCGAGCAATAGGCCCCGAAGGTACTCCAGCTTGATTATTGTTATTCATTAAAAGCTCCCTAAATAGATTTCAGTAACAATATACCATTAATATGCAACAGTAAATTAACCAATAAATCTATTTTAGGCACAAAATAGACATAAAAAAACGGCTTAATATATTAAGCCGCATTTTTATGTATTTGGTGGGTTAGTTAAGCAAGTGCTTTAACTTCTTCCCATAGGCGCACAACCAGTGTTTTATCTTCTTCGTTTAGTTCGCCATTGCGATAAGCTTTAACTAAGCTTTGCTCTACGGTTTCGTTTAGCTCATCAATAGAAATTGTCAGCTCTTCTACTTCTGCATAACCTACAGCAAGGTCAAAATGACCTCGTAAATAACCACCAGCAAACAACTCGTCATCGGTTGCTTTTACTACTAAATCATCAAAGTATTGCTGGGCTGCATCAATATAATTCACTAAACTCATTGTGTTACTTCTCCTGGTTATCATAACCGACAGCATACATAATATGGTCGTTATAGCCGGTGGTTACTTTAATGTAACCTGTTAATTCGTCGTCTAAAGTGCTGTCGCCTGTATCACAAATAAGTGGGCGGCCATCCAGCGCTTGTAATTTGGTTTTAGTTGCCACTACGATAATATTGTCTTTACCAATAGCGCGGATAAGCTCAGGGCTTAATTGCTGATTACCTCGTCCAAAAATATGGCCTTGCCCGCCAATGAGCGTAATAACGAGTTGAGTTGCGTGGCCGCGAGTGTAATCAAGTAGTTGATTGGCCGTTAAGTCTTGCGCTATAAGGGTTTGAGCTTTAATTAAATCTACACCTAATAATGTGTTCTCAAGCCCCATTTCTTGCATTATGGCTTCAACGGTTGAGCCGCTCCCCATGATATAAAAAGTGTCTTCGTCCATTTCGCTCACTACGTGGGCGGCTATATCTGCAAGCACTAATTCGTCGGTTTCTTTTCCGCCATTTTTAACAGCTTGTACATAACGTACTTCGCTTGGTATTTGCATTTCGCCGTAACGCTTAGCTTTTACCGTACCTTGTCTAAAGGCTTCTTCGTCTATATCCATTACATCAGCATCAGCTACAGTAACAAGCTCACCTTTTACTAGCATTTCTACTACGCGGCCAGCAGCTTTAGGTGTAATAGCATATACCCCAGAGTGAATTTTACAGCCTGCGGGAATTCCAAGCACTGGGATGGTATCTTCTATGGCATGGCAAATATTGCGTGCAGTACCATCTCCACCAGCAAAAAGCACTAAATCTACGCCTAAGCTTTTAAGTACTTTGGCAGCGGCTTCAGTGTCGTTAGATGTTGTTAGTGTATTTGCGCTATAAACAACTTCAACATTAAAACCCAGCGCTTTTGCTGCGTGTTCGCCCATATCGCCGTTTACGGTGTAAATGGTTAGTTGGCTTTTATAAGGTAATAGCACTTCAAGCGCAGCTTGAGTACGGCTGTTGGCCTTAGCTTGTGCGCCTAACTCAATGGCCTTTGCAGCTGTATTTTCACCATCACTGCCTTTTAAGGCAACACTGCCGCCAAGCCCTGCTACAGGGTTGATAATTAAGCCTAACTTAAACTGCATTTTGTAACTCCTGAGGGTGATGCCAATTAAATTGCTGAGCAGTTAATGGCCACGGCGTGTTATAAAAATTACTTAGCGCTTTTAATAGTTTATGTGTACGTGCGTTAACACCCTGCTCTATTAATATTAATACGTGCTGGTGAACCCTAGCCTGAAAATCAAATCGGCAAGTTTGCTCACCATTTAAATTATCTACCGATACATTAAATTCAAACCCTGCGGCCTTACTGAGTAACCATTCAATGGCTTGTGGTTTAACTTCTACATTTTCAAACTCAGCCTGCTTTTGCTTATCTCGCCCATCTGGGCAGTACCAATAACCATAATCTTCACACTTTCTTCGCTCGGCTCCGGCGATAAGCCAATGGGCTATTTCATGTAAAGCACTTGCGTAAAAGCCATGGGCAAACACCACCTGATTAAATGTAATTGTATTATTGGCAGGTAAATAAATAGGCTCATCATCGCCTTTAACTAAGCGCGTGTTTTGGCTTTGGTAAAAAGCAGAATCAAAAATTGAAATGAGGTCAGCTATTTGATGCATAAAAATTGATTAATTCGTCTCGGTTGCAGCGCCACATTAGCGCACTAAAAACGAGACGAATTGTACGGGCTTTTACCTTTAAAGTAAAAGTGGTGAGGGTGTTAAACGTCTTTTCCTGCTTCGTCGCACTCTACTATATCGGTCTCGGTTAACGCCTGAGTAATCCATGTTTGCAATACGGGGCAGCGCATCACAAAATCACAGTATTGCTGCGCCTCTGGTGATAGCGTAATTTGGTAGGTTTTTAAGCGCAATACAATTGGCACATACATAGCATCTGCAATGCTAAAGTCGCCAAAAAACCATTCATTGGGAAACACATCTTGTTGCTGTGCAAATATCTCATCTATGCGAGCGATGTCTTTTAGTGCTTCGCTTGATGGTTCTACTTTACGGGTTGCGCGTATGTTCATTGGCATTTCATTACGAAGCGCCATAAAGCCTGAATGCATTTCAGCACTTAGCGCGCGTGCTTTAGCTCTTTGGGTAATGTATTTTGGCCAGGCAGCACCAGATAAGTATGCATCATTAATATATTCACAAATTGCTAGCGAATCCCATACCTGTAAATCACCATCAATTAGCGCTGGCACTTTTTGTACAGCAAATATATTTTTTAGTTCATTGTAAAAATCAGGCGTGTCGAGTACGAGTTGGGTTTCACTAAATTCAACATCAAATTTACTCATTAAATACCATGCGCGTAATGACCAGCTAGAGTAGTTTTTATTACCGATAAATAATTGCATATTGTAAATACCAAAGTGAATAGACGCTCCTACCTTACTAGGTGATTAAACAACCAACAACACTTTGTTTTTCATTTTTGATGCTAAAACTTAAATTACTAAAAAATATGTTTAGTATCAGTTAGCTAACTGGCTATTCAAGTATTTTTTTAAAAGCCGCGTGTTACGGGTATTGGCTTTAAAAAATGCATCAAATATATCGCCAAAAAATGGCACTAAGCCACCTATAAAATCAATGAGCATATTAATAATCATTTTACTCTTTATACGTTTACTCACGCCTAAGCGCTGCGCTTCTATTAGCACATAGCTTGATAAAATAAGTCCTGCAGCATCCCCTATTACGGGTATTAAGCCAATCACCGCCTCTAGCCCTATGTTAAATTTAGTAAAAGGGATGCCAATGCTGCTATCGGTTAATTTACTAAAGCGCTCTAATCGGGCTATTGCTGCTTGAGTTTTTAGCTGTGAATGTTCATTAATATTATCGTTCATGATTACTCCTCTCCTTTTTTACAGTATATAGGGCTTACTTGAACAACTCCTGAAAGACTTTTAAGCAAATTACAGGCACAAAAAAACGCGGTAGTCCGCGCTTCTTTGTAATTATAAACGGTTAAACAGAGCCGTTTATCGGCCCATGTTCGTGGTTTACATGCGGGTTTTGCCCGCGTTGACGCAGTAAATGATCCATTAATGTAATAGCCATCATTGCCTCAGCAATAGGAATTGCACGAATACCAACGCACGGGTCATGACGACCTTTGGTGATCATCTCAACCGCTTCGTTGCTGGTATTAATGCTCTTACCTGGAATAGTAATACTTGACGTTGGTTTAAGCGCAATAGAAGCAATAATATCTTGCCCTGTAGATATACCCGCTAAAACACCACCCGCATGGTTTGATGTAAAACCTTCTGGGGTTAACTCATCGCGATGCTCTGAGCCTTTTTGCTCTACTACATCAAAGCCATCACCAATTTCAACGCCTTTAACGGCGTTAATGCTCATTAGTGAATGCGCAATTTCAGCATCTAATCGGTCAAATACAGGTTCGCCTAACCCTACAGGTACATTGCTCGCCACTACTTTTACTTTAGCGCCTACAGAGTCACCTTGTTTTTTTAGGTCACGCATGTACTCGTCAAGTGCTTCTAGTTTACTTGCGTCAGGGAAAAAGAATAAGTTGTTTTCAACTTCATCCCAATCGTAACTTTCGGCTTTTATTGGCCCAAGCTGGCTTAAGCATGCTTTTACTTCAATACCATGAAACTGCTTTAAGTATTTTTTAGCAATTGCGCCTGCAGCTACACGGATTGCCGTTTCGCGAGCAGAAGAACGACCCCCACCGCGATAATCGCGCAGGCCGTATTTATGCCAATAGGTGTAATCGCCATGTCCTGGGCGAAATACGTCTTTAATTTTGCCGTAATCTTGCGAGCGTTGATCGGTATTTTCAATCAATAAACCAATACTAGTGCCTGTGGTTTTACCTTCAAAAACGCCTGCTAAAATTTTTATTTGATCGCTCTCACGGCGCTGCGTTGTATAACGGCTTTGCCCTGGCTTTCTGCGATCTAAATCAATTTGTAAATCAGCCTCTGTGATCTCAAGGCCTGCGGGAGTACCATCAACTACGCCGCCTAATGCAACGCCGTGGCTCTCACCAAAGGTGGACACTTTAAATAACTGCCCTATGCTATTACCTGCCATTAACTTTCCTCATTCCTAATGACTACCAAAGTAGCCGAGCACATTTGGCTCGGCCTTAAAGTTTATTTTGCAAAATACGCGTCAAGCTGTGCTTTACTAATTACAAAAACACCTAACCCACCTTGTTCAAACTCAACCCACTCAAACGGTGCGCCCGGATATAGTGCATCCATATGTACCATAGAGTTACCAACTTCTACAAATAACAAACCGTTATCAGTTAGATGCTCGCTTGCTTCGCTTAAAATTGTGCGAGTAACATCGAGGCCATCGTGCCCCGATGCTAAACCAAGCTCTGGCTCATGATGAAATTCACGCGGTAAATCAGCCATATCTTCGGCATCAACATACGGTGGGTTTGCCACTATCAGGTCATATTTTTGACCTGGTACGCCGCTAAATACATCGGATTGAATAGGTAATACGCGTTCACTTAACATGTAATCGCTAATATTTATATCAGCTACCTCAAGTGCTTCATACGAAATATCTACTGCATCTACTTGCGCGTCTTCAAATGCTTGTGCAAGCGCAATAGCAATACATGCAGAGCCCGTACATAAATCTAAAATTCTATTTACCGATTGCGGCTCTTCAAGCCATGGTGCAAATCTGTTAGCAATTAATTCTGCAAAGGGTGAGCGAGGGATCAATACACGTTCATCAACATAAAACGGCATACCAGCAAACCATGCTATGTTTGTTAAATAAGGTACTGGGGTACAATCGTTAATACGCTCAGCTATTAGCCCTGCAAGTTGGTTTTTTTCTGTACTTGTTAAGCGCGCGTGCATTAATTCTTTTGGCGCATCCACAGGTAAACTAAGCGCAGGAAGTAACAAGCTTACGGCTTCATCCCATGCGTTATCGGTACCATGTCCAAAAAATATACCACTACTTGCAAATTGGCTTGTAGTCCAACGTAACCAGTCATGTAAAGTTGACAGTTCTGCAACAGCTTCTTCAAGTGTTGCTTCTTCTATTTGTAAATCACTCATATATTTTACCTGTATTAGCTTACTGACTGTTTTAATCTTTAAGACGATTGCATTGCCTATATTGGCTGGGCAAATTACAATTGCACTTCATTTGATATTGTACCGCCTTTTGCGCTGCGTTTTTACGTTTTTTTGTTTAGGTAATAGTTATGAAAAAAGACACACCATCACAATCTTCCCTAAGCAACGACGACATAGACTTATTTCGTCAAACAATCACAGGCGCTAAGGTATTTAAACAAGATACTCATCGTTTTGATACAAAGCCTAAGGTGTCACAAGCAAAGCAATTTGCCCAGCAAAAAAAACAGGCACAATCTGAATTTTATTTCTCAGATGAGTATATTCCCGATATTGATACCCATGGCACCGTAAATTACGTAAAAGAAGGTGAAGATACCTTTTTACCTAAACAGTTGCGCCGTGGTGATTTTGCACCCGATTTAACCCTTGATTTACATGGATTAAATAAAGAAATAGCCAAAGATGAACTGGCTGGGTTAATACACGAATGTAAAAAGCGACATTATTACTGCGCTTGTGTAGTGCACGGTATTGGAGGCGGTATACTAAAGCATAAAATTCCTCAATATTTAGTGCAGCACCCAGACGTAATTGCAATGCACCAAGCCCCATTAGAATATGGCGGTAAAGGCGCGGTGCTTATTTTAATTAATTTACCGCAAAGCGATGAATTTAGACGCTAAATAAGGACATAAACCAGTGCATATTTTTTCAATTATATTCCCGCTAATTTTTATAGTTGCACTGGGTTATGGCTGTTGCCGAGCTAAGTTTTTTACCGAGCAACACATAGCAGGACTAAGTAAATTTACTTTTTATGTCAGTTTACCTGCTTTTTTAATACTCAATATGTCGCAAATAAACCTGCAGCAAAGCATTAGTTCTGGGGCATTTTTAAGTTTTTATATCCCGGTATTATGCGTATTTGGGCTCGGTATTTTAATTGATCGTTTTTATTTAAATAAGCCACACCCTAATAAAAAGGTCATAAACTATCAACAGCATAGCGTATTTGGTTTAGCGGGTAGTTATTCAAATATGGTATTGGTAGGCATTCCCATTGTAATAGCATCGCTTGGTAAAGAGATGATAGCGATTGCATTTATGATCATCACTTTTCACAGCACATTATTATTTGCACTCACCTTTTTAATTGGCGCAAAGGGAAATGCTAAAGGCTTTTCGTGGTATAACTTTGCAAAAAGTATGGTGTTAAACCCAATTGTACTGAGTATTGGCTGTGGTTTAATTATTAATGTATCGGGGGTAACGCTGTTTGATGATCTAGCCAAGGGCATCGATTTATTGGCAAAACCAGCTATTCCATGTGCTTTATTTGTATTAGGTGCCAATTTAGTATTTTATAAAATTGCCTCAAATTGGCTGCCTGCGCTTGTATCTTCCATATTAAAAATACTTATTTTGCCTGCCGGTGTATTTTTTGCCGCAACATATATTTTTCAATTAGATGAACAAATAAGAAATGTACTTGTGCTACTTAGCGCATCACCCGTTGGGGTTAACGCATACCTTATTGCGAGTCAATTAAAGCAGCACCAAGCGACACTTGCAGGAACCGTAGTGCTATCTACTATATTATGTATGCTAAGCTTCAGCTTTTGGCTAGCTATACTCTTGTAGCGTTACAAGCCGCCTGAAACATCAATAAAACTTCCCGTAGTAAATGAAGCATCACTAGAGGCTAAAAAGTAGATTGCTTTAGCAACTTCCTCTGCCTTACCACCTCTACCAAGCGGTAGCTTATGCTTTAAATTATCAACCCTGTTGGGCTCACCGCCATCTGCGTGCATATCTGTATAAATCAGCCCTGGGCGAACGCAATTAACTCTTATGTTACGCGTAGCAACTTCTTTTGCTAAACCAATTGTTAATGTGTCTATGGCCCCTTTTGAAGCGGCATAATCTATATACTCGTAAGGCGCACCTGTTTTAGCAGCTCCCGATGATACATTTACTATACTAGCACCACTTAACATTCTTTTTAGCGCTTCTCGACTACATAAAAATGCGCTTGTTATGTTTGTACTCAGAATATGGTTTATACGCTCTGCGTCCATTTCTAGTAACGTCATTTGACCTTTTAATATACCTGCATTGTTTACCAATACATCGAGGCGGCCAAAGGTTTCATCTATAAATAAGAATAAAGCCAACACATCAGGCTCATACGATACGTCAGCTTTAAATATCTCAGCTTTTACGCCAAACATCCTTATTTTTTCTGCCACTAATCGTGCACTTGCTTCGTCAGCTTTATAGTTTATACAAACACTATACCCTTGCTCTGCAAAATATAATGCTGTGGCAGCACCTATCCCACGACTTGCTCCAGTTATAAGTACTACAGGAGGTTTAGTCATTTAGGCTAAGCTTTTAAGGCCGCTACAACAGATATTTCAACAAGTAAGACATCGCGTGCCATTTTAGCCTCTACACATGCTCTTGCTGGTGCATGTCCCTCTGGTACCCACGCATCCCAAACAGCGTTCATATCGGCAAAATATTCCATGCTTTTTACGTAAATAGTCGCACTTAACATATGCTCTTTTGAGCTACCTGCTTCATTTAATAACAGCTCTACTTTGTCGAGCATAGTTTGTGTTTGCTCTTTAATATCTTTTTGCGCATCTGCACATACTTGACCGCACAAATATACAGTTCCATTATGTTTTACAATGCGGCTCATACGCGCACCTGTTTGAAGGCGTTCAATAGTCATTTTTACTTCACTCAGTTATTTAGACGTTTGCAGGGGCATTAATACTTAAATAACTACTGCGCTGAGTTTGCTCATCGTAGTTAATTACAGCAACTGCACCTGTATTAAAAATTGGCATATTGCCTGGGCTCAACTGGTCAACTAAATAGCTTACAATTGGCATATGAGAAACTACAAGCCACGTATTACACTCAGGATGTGTAGCGATAAGGGTTTCGAGATAATCTGCGGCAACTTGCGGCTTCCCTTCTGGAATAACATCAGGCGTTGTTTCGCTAAATGTAAAAGCATTATTTTTAGCTACGCCATTTGCCGTTTGTTGTGCGCGAATGTAAGGGCTAACTAATAGCGCATCTGGGTGAAAATTTTTATTGAGCCAAATACCCATTTTTTCGGCTTCGTCATGCCCTATTTGGGTTAAATTTCTAGCCGCATCATCAGCCTGCATTGGAGCAGCTTCGCCGTGGCGCATTATTAGGATTGTTTTCATAAAAAATCAACCGATTAAAGAATATAAAACAGTAGCCAGTTTGCCCATTTGTCCGCTATATTAACAACATAAACCTATTTATTTCTTAAATAGTTCTTTCATGAGATTCAGGTAATTCTTTAAGCTGCATTTCGCTTTCCTGAAGCCATCATCTGTTGTTAACAAGTAAACGTTTAGTTTCAGGAGCATCATTTGAATATCAGTCGCAATGATAACAGAGCATACCGCGCCATTACACTGGACAATGGTCTAAAAGTACTATTAGTGCAAGATAAAGATTCAACAAAAGCGGCTGCATCTATGGCAGTAAATGCCGGACACTTTGACGATCCCCTTGATAGGCAAGGCTTAGCACACTTTTTAGAGCATATGCTTTTTTTAGGCACAGACCAATATCCTGATTCAGGCAGTTTTAATAATTTTGTCTCGCAAGCTGGCGGCAACACAAATGCATGGACCGGCACAGAGCACACCTGTTACTTTTTTGATATTAACAACCAAGAATTTGAAGAGGCTCTTGCACAATTTAGCCGCTTTTTTATTGCGCCTTTATTAAACCCCGCAGAAACAGAAAAAGAACGCAACGCGATTGAGGCCGAGTTTAAGCTAAAAATAAAAGATGATGGTCGCCGCATTTACCAAGCACATAAAGAAACAGTCAACCCTGCACATCCATTTGCTAAATTTTCGGTCGGTAACCTGCAAACCTTAGCAGATCGAGAACGCTGTATTAGCGATGAGCTGCGTGACTTTTTTAATAATCATTATCAAGCACAGTGGATGACATTGGTCATATGTGCAAATGAAGAACTGGACACGCTACAGAGTTGGACTCAGACCTATTTTACCGCGATCAATGGTAATAAAAAGCTTAAAAAGCCCGAAATAAGCGAGCCACTTTATCGTAAACAAGATTTAGGTAAGGTATTACACATTGAACCTCACAAACATATGCAAAAGCTTATTGTTAGTTTTGCTATGCCAAATATTGATGACTTTTATCGCCATAAAACAGTGAGCTTTATTGCCCACTTATTGGGTTATGAAGGCGCTGGTTCGCTTTATTCAATTTTAAAAGAGCAAGGCTGGATCAATGCGCTTTCTGCTGGTGGTGGTATTAATGGCAGCAACTTTAAAGATTTTAATATTAGTTTAGCCCTAACTGATGAAGGAATTGAATACTTTGAAGACATTATTGAAATGGTGTTTGAATACATTTGCCTAATTAATAACAACACTGAAAAGCTGCCGCGTTTATACCAAGACAAAAAAAACCTTTTACAAATTGCATTCGATAACCAAGAAAAATCGCGCTTAATTGATTGGGTAAGTAACTTAAGCATTAACATGCAACATTATGACGAAGCCAATTACGTGCAAGGCGACTACCTAATGGAAGGCTTTAAAAAGGCCACCCACGAAATGGCTATGCAATGGTTAACGCCGCATAATATGCGTATTGTGCTAATACATCCAGATGTAGAGCCAGAGCACAAAACGGCTTGGTATAATACTCCTTACAAAGTTGAACAAGTATCGCAAAGCTGGCTTGACGCGCTGAGCGATATTAATAAGCCTTTGGCCGAAATGCTATTGCCTACTGCCAACCCTTATTTAACAAAAGAAGTCATACTTTACGATGTTAAAAAACCTCAAACAAAACCTGAGTTACTTGTTAAAGAACCTGGTTTTGATTTTTGGTTTAAACAAGACAACACCTTTCGCGTAGCTAAGGGCCATTTTTATTTAGCCATGGACTCAGACTTTGCCGTTAAAGACGTAAAACACATGGCACTTACTCGGCTATTCACCGATTTATTTATGGATAGTGTTGGTGAGCAGTTTTATCCGGCAGAATTAGCCGGCCTTAGTTACCATTTAACATCGCATCAAGGCGGTTTGACGCTTCATACAGCTGGGCTTTCATCTAGCCAACTAGAGCTTGTTGATCAATTAATCGATGCTTTATTTAATGTAGAAATTTGTGCAAAACGTTTTGCTGAATATAAAAAGCAGTTAGTAAGACATTGGCGTAACAGTAATCAAAATAAACCGGTGAGTGAGCTATTCAGTATTTTAGGCGCTAAAATAATACCATGGAACCCAAGACCAAGTGAACTCGCATCGGCTTTAAAAAACACATGTTTTCAGCAATTTAATGAATTTAGAACAGACTTTTTTAAAGCACTGCACGTAGAGTCATTCTTACATGGTAACTGGCAGCAAAATGACGCCATTGCATTTCAAAAGAAAGTAGCTGATCACTTAAGGCATGCCACCATAATTGAAGATTTGCGCCGCCCACTATTTGAAATTCAAAAAGTGACACGTTACGAGCTAGAACTCCCGTGCAGCGACCACGCAATGGTTATTTATTACCAAGCGCAAACAGACAGCGTGACCGAAAAAGTAAAGATGATGGCACTTAATCACTTAATTAATCAAGATTACTTTAATGAACTACGAACAACACAGCAGCTCGGTTATTTAGTAGGTGCAGGTTATGCCCCTTTTAACACTCGAGCTGGTATGGCATTTTACATTCAGTCGCCTAAATTTGATGCTAAAACATTATTGCGCCGACATAATAGTTTCATTAACAATTACCTTGAAAATATTGATGCGCTTGACGAGAAAAATTGGCAACAACAAAAGCACGGGTTAAGTACGCATATTGCCGAAAAAGATAAAAACCTACGTCTTCGTTCACAGCGTTTATGGTTAGCTATTGGTAATAGAGATCATGAGTTTCATATGCAGCAACGACTCTTAGAGGCACTAAATGCACTGACTCTAAAAGATTTAAAAGCATATGCGCTTAGATTATTTAATGAAGATAGACCAAGGTATGAGCTATTAAGCTCGGCAAAAGTGAATAAATCTCAAAATATGCCCCTTTGCTCGCAATCTCTTTGACTCTAGGTTGAGCTTGTTTTAAATTATCATTTGTAAATTAGAAGTAATAAAATAAATGATAAAAACAACAATAATAAAATTAAGCATGCTTGTAGTACTTGCTTACTCATTTAAGCTTTTTGCTTTTGAGTCTTCATTTAATTACAACTCAGACAATATCCTCATACTAGCAAGCGCTATTATAGCGCTTGCTTTGCCGTACCTGTTATTTGTTATTTATAAGCTTAGACGTTCACGCCGCCAACTTCGCCTCTCTGAAAAACGCCTTAAAAGCACCGTTGAAGGCAGCGGTGATACACTTTGGGACTGGAATATTAAAACAGGCGAAGTTATTCGAATTAACGACAAATACTCAATGGACTCAACAACCTTGATGGGCTTTCCGCCAAATAAAGGTCTTATACACCCTCACGACATAAACAACGTTGAACATTTATTAAAAGTCCATTTTGCTGAGCAATCTGCTTTTTTTGAAGCAACCTATCGAATTAAAGATACATTTGGTCGCTGGCATTGGGTTCTTGACCGCGGGAAAATAATTGAAAAAGATGCCAATTTATCTCCCCTAAGAATGACCGGCACTGTACGCGATATTTCACAGCTAAAATCGACTGAAGAGCGCTTAAACCTTTTTGCTAAATGCGTAGAGTCGCTCACTGATGCACTCGCTATTTACGACAAAAACTTTAAATTAGTCGATATAAATCCCAGCTTTTTAACTTTATTTGGTGGCGTGCGCGAGCAATACTTAGGCAAAGATTTCAGTCTATCTGGGTATGAGCAAAGCTATACAGATAAAATTATTGACATTGTTAAAGAGCACGAACACATTCAACAAGAAGTAAAACTACGTAATAGCGAGCGAGTTTTATTGCCAATCGAAATTTCGATAGATGAAATTAAAAACGATCAAAATCAAATAACTAATTATGTAATTGTTTACTCGGATCTAACTGAGCGAAAAAAAGCTGAGTCGCAACTGCATAATTTATCAAACCGAGACCGTACAACGAGTCTCCCTAACCGAAACTTATTTTTTACTGACTTGCAAAAGCTTGTAAAACTTAATTCTCATCATGCCCTTTTAGTGTTTGATTTAGATAACTTTAAAAAAATAAACGACTCGTTAGGCCACCAACTTGGTGACAGTTTATTAGCTAAATTAGCAATGCGTTTAAACAAATTAACACGCGAAAACGATGTGTTTTATCGTTTAGGTGGGGATGAGTTTGCACTCGTTATGTCAGACACCAACGACATACATGTCATCACCCGTATGGCAAAACAGTTTTTAGCAGCTATTGCCACCCCATTTAAAATGGCTGGTCACGAACTGGCAATTACCTCTAGTGTTGGCATTGTGTTATTCCCCGAAGATGGCAATACGCCAGAGCTTTTATTAAAAAATGCCGATACCGCGATGTATCACGCTAAAAAGAAAGGTAATAGCTACTTATTTTTTAACGACACCATGAACCGCCAAGCAGTTAAGCGCCTACAAATAGAAAACTTAATGCGATTTGGTTTAAAAGAAGATCACTTTGAAGTGTATTACCAACCCAAAATGAATATTCGAACCGGAAAACTAACCGGTATGGAAGCATTGGTGCGCTTTATCACACCTAAAAAAGGTATTATTAGCCCAGGTGTATTTATACCTATAGCCGAAGAAACCGGGCAAATAATTGAAATTGGTGAAGTCGTTTTAAATAAAGCCTGCCGAGATGTAAAAAAGTGGCTAGATGATGGCTTATTTAGTGGCCGAGTGGCTGTTAACTTATCAGCAAAGCAATTTAGCTTACCTGATTTAACCTCGCGTATTGATGTCATTTTACAAAAAAATGAACTGCCTTCTTATTTTTTAGAACTAGAGATAACCGAAGGCACTGTAATGGATGATCCTAAAGATGCTATAGCTATTATGCGCTCTTTAAGCGCGCGAGGCATTCATTTGGCAATGGATGACTTTGGCACGGGTTATTCATCTTTAGCGTATTTAAAGCAATTTCCGCTTAATACTTTAAAAGTAGACAAAGCATTTATTGATGACATGAAAACTGAGCGTGGCCGCAATATGGTCGACTCAATCGTCACCATTGCACATAACTTAGACTTACATGTTGTTGCCGAGGGTGTTGAGCAGGCAGATCAAATAGAAATACTTAAAAAACTAAACTGTGAAACGGTTCAAGGTTATTACTACTCTAAACCATTATCAAAAGACGAATTTACTGAGTTTTTAAAACAACAACAAACCAAAGCAGCGCCTAGTTTAATTACAAAGCAAAAAAAAGCGATTTCAATCGTTAATTAAGGTCGCCAAACACACGCACTAAAGCCTATATTGCGCAGTAAAGCTCTACGATAATGTAGGTTAAACAGACACCACGCTACAGGTCCTAAGGTCCCACCTAACAATAACCAGCGTTTTACTGGCATGCCTTTTTTAATAGCTTCAAAATACATCACAGCAATAAATAAACAGCTTATTAAAGCAAATAGCAAAGCTATCCCCCCTTATTTAATAGCTCAAAAATAAGGCAGCAGTTTAACTACAATAAAGTAAAATTTAAAGCTCTGTACAACTTAAACTCTAGTGAAGAGATTTACTAACATTTTAAAACACTCAACCATTGAATTTATTACTCTCAAGCAAGCGTTTTCAGTCAAAGAAAATAAGTTTAATACCCAACAATGCTCTATTGTAAGTAAATTAACGCAGCTGTCGGCATGCAAAGGTGTTATTTAGTCGCTCCAGGCAATTGCTCATGAATTATTCTACTTCCTGCATCCATGCAGTCGTATATCAGAGATTTTTAACGTAATTAGCGCCAGATTTAATCTTTCAGATTGACTAAATATTATTGTGGATTGGAATTAATTGAGTAAATTAGTATAAGTATTTCGCAGGTTGATATTAGCAAATTTTGAATATTAAAAAGGCCAGAAGTTTGCACCTCTGGCCTTTCGTTTCTTATAAAAAACTAAATAAATTAGCTAATTATTAAAGCTCTTTTTCAACTTCATCAAATAAAGCGGTGATGTTTTGCTCTGGCTCTTTGGTCGCTAAGCTAACAACAACAATCGCAATACTTGCTAAAATAAAGCCAGGTACAATTTCGTACATGTAGCTGCTCAAGCTTTGTCCATCAATAGTAAATGGAGAATATATCCAAACCAATACTGTTCCGGCACCTACTAACATACCCGCTAGCGCACCTTCAAAGTTCATACGCTTCCAGTACAGGCTAAATAACACAAGTGGACCAAATGCAGCACCAAAGCCCGCCCACGCGTTACTTACTAAGCTTAAGATTGAGCTATCCCTGTCATATGCAAGGTAAATTGCACACATAGCAACAGCTGCAACACTAATACGACCAACAGTTACAAGCTCTGTATCACTTGCTTCTTTGCGCAGAAATGTTTTGTAAAAATCCTCAGTTAAAGAGCTTGAACTAACCAGTAATTGTGAAGAAATTGTACTCATAATTGCAGCTAAAATTGCAGCTAGTAAAAAGCCAGCAATTAATGGGTGGAATAAAAGCTCTGAAAGAATTAAGAAAATTGTCTCAGGATCATCAACCACAATGTTATTTTCGTATGTATAAGCTGCACCAAATAAACCAGTGCCTACAGCTCCGATAGCGGCAACTATCATCCACGTCATACCAATACGGCGTGCTGTTGGCATATCTTTAACGCTGCGCACAGACATAAAGCGAACAATAATATGTGGCTGACCAAAGTAGCCTAAACCCCAAGCCATTGCCGAAATAATACCTAATGCAGAGCCCGCGCCTATCCAGTTAAGCATATCTGGATTTACGCTGTGTAAGGTAGACTCAAGTGGTTGTTCTAATAAAGAGTATGCAACCGTTGGCACTAAAATAAGTGCAACAAACATGATACAACCTTGCACAAAGTCAGTTAAGCTCACAGCTAAGAAGCCGCCAAATAAAGTGTACAAAACCACAACACCTGTTGTGATATAGAGGCCCATCTCGTAACTTAAACCAAATGAACTTTCAAATAATTTACCGCCGGCCACAACACCTGACGAAGTATAAAGAGTAAAGAAAACAATAATTACCACGGCAGATACAACACGTAGCAAGTTAGATTTGTCGTTAAAACGGTTTGAGAAGCAATCCGGGATGGTGATAGAGTCGTTAGCTTTTTCTGTGTATACACGCAATCTAGGTGCAACTAACAGATAGTTAAGCCAAGCGCCAATTACAAGCCCTATAGCAATCCAGGTACTGCTAAAGCCAGTAACAAACATCGCGCCAGGTAGACCCATTAAAATCCAACCACTCATGTCTGACGCACCAGCTGATAGCGCCGCAACACTTGGTGAAAGACTTCGTCCACCTAACATATAACCAGAGACATCACTTGTAGATTGTTTATATGCATATAGTCCGATACCTAACATTACAATAAAGTATAACGCTAGTGAAATAATCATTCCTGTTTCCAAATTAGCCTCCGCACAATAATTAAATAACAGGCTTTTAATCCGAATAATGACTCTTAAAGTTTTATAGTTAAGACACTATTGGGGTAAAAACCATTCTCGATGACTATATCATGCCTTTTAAGTAGATCTCCAACTAGTTACATTTTCTTGATTTAAAAATATTCATATTGCATGTTTTTACAACAAAATAACAAAAACAAATTAAAATAGGTAAATAAAACCTCTATTTATTAATGATAACTTCTTAATCCCACTAATATTAGTAATGCTATTTTGAATCTTTTGCCATATATTATTACAATACTTATAATTATAATTTCAACGGAACTGTTTATGTATTTTTACGCCGCGCGCCAACCTATCTTAAATCGAGAAAAAGAACTCATTGGTTATGAGCTTTTATTTCGTGATGGCGTTGATAACGTATTCCCAAACATAGACGGAGATGAAGCAACAACTCGATTAATTGAAGGTAGCCAATTTAACTTTGGTCTAGAAGATTTAACCGATAACAAGCCGGCTTATATTAACTTTACCTTAGAAACCCTGCTAAAAGGTTACCCTAGCATGCTAGGTAAAGATGATGTTGTAGTAGAAATACTTGAAACCATACAGCCCGGCAAACGCTTATTAGCGATTGTTAAAGACTTAAAAGATAAAGGCTATACGATTGCATTAGATGATTACATTCATCAGCCAGTTTGGCGTCATTTCTATCCGTTTATAGATATTATTAAAATAGACTTTTTATCGTGCGATGTAGATACAATAAAAACCATAATTAACGATTTAAAACCGTATCCACATATTAAGTTACTTGCCGAAAAAGTTGAAACATACGACATATATGAGCAAGCATTAGATCTAGGCTTTGACTACTTTCAAGGGTTCTTTTTTTCAAAGCCTGAAATGGTGCAAAGTAAAGCGCTGCCACCTTCAGAGATGGCCTTAGCTGAGCTTTTATACGAAACTTCTAACGTTGATATGGATCTTAAAAAAATTACAGATGTTTTTGAGAGAGACGTAAACCTATCGTACAAGTTACTTCGTTATTCTAACTCAGCAGCATTCGCCCGACGCGCAGAGATAAGCACTATTAAACAAGCGCTTATTGTTTTAGGCGCTAACGAAATTAAAAAGTTATTATCACTACTGTTTGCCGCACAGGTGTCTGCCGATAAACCTGTAGAGCTAATTAGGTTATCACTTACTCGTGCTCGCTTTGGTGAGCTACTTGCAATATCTCATGGTCAATTTAAAGATACCGGTATGGCTTTTTTAACCGGCATGATGTCGCTAATGGACGCCATATTAGATGAAAGCATGGAAAGCGTAATGAAAAAACTTCCCCTTTCTAACGATATTAAAGCGGCATTATTGGAAGATGAAGGGTTACTAGCTAAATATTTAAATCTTGTTAAATATTATGAGCAAGCAAATTGGGAAGCAGCTAATGCGCTTACTAAAGAGCTTAACCTTGGTGATAAAGTACCCGACGCCTATCACGAAGCCCTAGGTTGGGTAAGTGAGCAAATGCAGTTAATGGTTAACGAATAATAACCTGTAATTTGAAACTAAAAATGCCAGCATATTTGCCAGCATATTTGCTGGCATTTTTGTTATAGTTAGCTAAACACTTAAGCCATAATTACGCTTATAGACTTTCTAAGAAGTCTTCATCAAAGTCTTCAGGTTCTTCTTTAATCGGCGGGTTACCGTCATATAGTTCATAAATTTGACGCTGAAAATAAATATCTTTTACAAAAAGGTACGGATCAAGTGAATCATTTAATAAGCCTTCTTGAGGGATAAGTGACGCTCTAGCTTCTACAGCTTTTAATACAAACACTAAAATAGTTTGTGGTGTAGTAAGCGCGACTTCCGGTAAAACAAAGTTATCAACTACGTCACCTGTTAAGTTACGTGCAGTTGTTGGTCCCATTGCAGGCAGCATTAAATAGGCGCCGTCTCCTACGCCCCACACACCTAACGTTTGTCCAAAATCTTCATCTACATGATTCAAACCTAATGAACTAGCTACATCAAATATACCAAATATACCTACAGTTGAATTCACTAAAAAGCGGGCGAGGCTCACACTTGCATTGCCTGGTTTACCTTGAAGGCCAGCGTTAATCATGTCCACTGGTGCAGAAATATTATCAGTGAAGTTCACTATTGAATTCCTAACCGGGACAGGCGTTACTTCAACGTACCCTACAGCGACAGGACGTAGAATATAGGCATCAAGTACATCCATATTAAAGTCGTACAATGGACGGTTAATATTTTGTAGTGGATCTCGTTCATCCACTTTATTTTCTGGTACTTGCGCACACCCTGCAAGTATCAGTAAACACAAAAAAGTAAAACTATGCTTTAACATCTAATGTCCTTAAGGTATTAATGTATCAACTGTAAGTGTGTAGTCACTTACATTTTTACGTGTTAGTTTATCTGAATGCCCTTCTAGCTCACCCGAACTTGGCATAACCGATTCATCTTTAGATATTCGCGCAGATATAACGATATCTTGTGCACTTGATAAGTTTAACCCAGCAACCATTGCATTCGCATCTGTTAATTGCACGCTCATTGGAAAGCTATACTCTTTAAGCTTTACAACAGCCAGCGGCATGGGTGAGCCCTGCGCTGCTTTTGCAAACACAAATAAAATACCACTTTCTGGTTGTTGTTGTTTAAGCTCATCTGTCAGTTTTACTGTTACATTAATAACACTTTGTGTTGTAACGGGTAAAACAGAGCCTTCTGCTTGCATTTGCTCTTCGATATCAGCGATACGTCCTGCTATCATTTCATAACGTGTATCATTTTTTTGCATACTGGCAAGAAGCACTTCAAACGCAGCTTTAGCTTGAGGCCAATCTTTTCGCTCATAAGCTATTAACGCTAATAACGATATTGCATCTAAATTAGTAGGCTCAACTTTTAATACCTTTGAAAGCATACCCGCTGCACGGGTCATGTTAGCTTCGCTGCCCTCAAGCAATAAAACTTGGCTGAAGCTTATTAACACTTGCATGTTATCAGGGTTCATTTGCAGTGCTTTATCAAACGACTGCTGCGCCATATCAAACTCATTAAGTGACATAGCAACGCGGCCTAATAACATCCAAGCAACTTCATCATCGCCTGTTTGGCTAAGCTTTGTTCTAAGTGCTAAAGCAAATGCTTGTAGCTCATTTTGACTAAGTGGCTCTCCTTTTTGCATAACAGCACGTTCACCGTAATCAGCAAGATTGTCCATTGCATCATGCCATGCAGAAATTTGTTGCTCACTTCCGGTAAATGTATAAAACACACCGGTCAAAGCAATAACAAAAGCAGCACCCGTTAATGCAAATATACGGTTATTACCTTTGCTGTTTAACGATTTTTCAGGTGATAACTCGTTAAGCAAACGGCGTTTTAACTCAATAACCGATTCATTATGATTTTTTAAATCTATACGTTGGTTATCTAAATCGGTTTGTAATTCAACTAAACGCTGCTCATATATACTGATAAGCTCAGCATTAGCGTTGTGCGTAATAGTTTGCACTCGCTCTTTTTGTAAAAAAGGTAACGCCACGAATGCGATAGCAATTAGTGTGAGTAAAGCAAAACACGCCCACATTAAAATCATTAACTTTGCTCCTGACGTTTGTTATCAGCGATTAGCTTTGCAAGCAATGCTTCATCGCTACTGCTCCACGTTTGCTTTACAGACGCTTTACGCTGACGAATTACAATAAAGCCAAAACCAATAATCACTATGAGTACTGGTAACACCCAAAGCACGAGCGTAGCCGGTGTAACAGGAGGATCGTAGTGAACAAAGTAGCCGTACCTATCAATCATGTAGTCAATTACTTCGTCTTTTGTTTTGCCCTCTTTTACAAGTACCAAAACTTTATCGCGTAAATCTTTAGCAACAACAGCATCCGAATCAGCAATATTCTGATTTTGGCATTTAGGGCAGCGAAGCTCTTTAGTTAATTCTTCAAAACGCACTGCTTGCTCATTATTATCAAACTGATAACGATCAAGTTCAGCGTTTGCGGCCATGCTTATAAAAAAACTAAGGCTTAATAGAAAAAATCTCATTAATTTAGCTCCTGCATAACGGGTGCAAATTTAGCGCGCCATACCCGAGGATTTATATCGCCCGTATGATGCAGTAGTATCTTGCCATTTTTATCAACTAAAAATGTTTCTGGCGCACCCGACACGCCTAAATCAAGCGAAAGCGTTCGGTGCAAGTCTAAAATATTAAATTGATACGGATCACCCGCGCGACCAAGCATATCTGTTACATCTGTGCGCAAAGCCTGCATATCAAATGGGCCATCAAAGTCAGCATCGTAACCTTGTACATAATAAAGGCCAATAATTTTAACGCCTTGCTCACGTAACTTAGTTAAATAGCCAAGCTCTACCAAACATGTTGGGCACCATGTGCCCCACACATTAAGTAAATACACCTCGCCTTTTAACGACTCGTTAGTCCAGCGTTTGTCGTCTTGCATTAAATCAGGCAGGTTAAACGCTGGCATATCTTGGCCTAGTCGCCCAGTTTGAATCTCTCGCGGGTTTGCAAATAACCCTTGGTATAAAAATACACATACAAAAGCAAACACTAAAAGCGGTGCAATAGCTAAAAGTTTACGATTCATAAAGCACTCTCCGATTCAGCCTTACGCGCTGTTTTAGCTGATGTACGATAGCGTTTATCAAATAAAATCATAAACCCTGCGAATGACATTAGTACACCACCAATCCAAATCCAGCGAACAAATGGTTTATGGTAAATTCTAAGTGACCATGCATCGCCACTAAGCTGCTCACCTAACGCTAAATATAAATCACGTTTAAAACCAGCATCTATTGCAGCCTCGGTCATAAATTGCATTCCGATGTCATATTTGCGTTTTTCAGCGTGTAAACGTGTTACTAGCTCATTATTTTTAAGAACTGATACAACGCCTGCATGACCACTGTAATTTGGCCCTCTAATAGTCTTAACGCCATCAAAGCGATATTCATATTCGTTAAGCTGAGCTGTGTCACCTGGTTTCATTGATACATCGCGTTCAACTGAATAAGCAGACGTAAGTGATACACCAGCAATAATAAATGCAATACCAATGTGCCCAAGCACCATAGCCCAATAACTTACAGTAAAGCGTTTTAAACCTTCTATTAAGGTGCCATGCACAGCTGCTTTGGTGTAAATATCAATCCCTGTTGATAAAGCAACCCAAACTGCAAGCGTTGTCGCTAATAATGTAAGTGGCTTTACGATCTCGTAACTTGAGAATAACCAAGTGCAGGTTATTACTACACTTACTAATACACCCATTAAAATTTTGTTTTGCAAAAAAGCCCATTTATTTTGCTTCCAGCGTAAAAATGGCCCTATGCCCATTAAAATTGCAAAAGGCACTAATAAAATGGCAAACATTTTATTAAAAAACGGTTCGCCAATAGAAATGCTACCTAAGCCCATTTCTTTATGGACCATAGGTAATAGCGTACCTAACATAACAATTAATGTAGCAACCACTAAAAATATATTATTGAGCCACAACGCCACTTCGCGCGATACAAACTTGTATCGACCTTCGCTGTATACCTGCGATACACGCAGTGCATACAAAGCTAAGCCGCCACCGACAACCACACCTAAAAAGGCGAGTATAAATAAGCCCCTATCAGGATCGGTAGCAAACGCATGCACCGATACAATAATGCCCGAGCGCACAATAAAGGTGCCTAACAAGCTTAATGAAAAACCAGCTATAGCCAATAATACCGTCCACGATTTAAAAATACCGCGTTTTTCGGTTACGCTCAGAGAGTGCAGTAATGCAGTGGCTACAAGCCAAGGCATTAGCGCTGCATTTTCTACTGGATCCCAAAACCACCAGCCGCCCCAGCCAAGCTCTGAATAAGCCCACCAACTGCCAATAGTAAGACCTAACCCTAAGAAACCCCAAGCGGTCATTGTCCATGGGCGTGACCATTTAGCCCATGTATTATCAAGCTTGCCTGTTAAAAGTGCGGCAATAGCAAAAGAAAAAGCAACCGATAGCCCAACATAACCCATGTACAGCAATGGTGGATGAATAATCATCCCAGGGTCCTGAAGTAGCGGGTTTAAGTCGCGCCCCTCAACTGGAAAATAAGGTAATAAACGCTCAAAAGGACTTGAAAGTAATAAGGTGTACATCATAAAACCTACACCTAAAAATCCAAGCACACCCAATACACGCGCACGTAATACCCATGGCAGCGATTTAGAGCGCACAGCTACCGCTGCAGTCCACCCTGCTTGCATAACTAGCCACAATAAAATGGCGCCTTCATGGCCCCCCCAAGTAGAGGTAACTTTATAATACCAAGGTAATGTACTACTAGAATGATACGCCACATACGATACGGTAAAATCATCCGTTAAACTGGCATAAATAAGCGCTGCAAACGAAAGTAGTACAAAAGCAAATTGCCCAACAGCTAATGAAGGGGCTGCACGCATTAAACGAAGATTACCGGTATGCGCGCCCCAAAGCGGAAAAATACACAGTAAAACGCTAAGCACCATGGCAAGCGTTAAAGAAAAATAACCAAGTTCTGGGATCATATTAATTACCGCTATCTAGGTTGTATTTTGGTTTTTCGTGCTTGATGCCTTTTACTGCTTCAGCAACTTCTGCTGGCATGTATTCTTCATCATGCTTTGCAAGCACCTCAAAGGCCTCAATTACATTAGGTTCAACTAAAACTCCTTGCGCTACAATCCCTTGCCCTTCGCGAAATAAGTCTGGCAAAATACCCTGATAGCGAACAGTTACTAATGGGCCTGTATCAATGAGCTTAAAGCTTACTTGTAAACTTTGCTCGTTTCGCTCAACAGTGCCAGGCACGACCATACCGCCAATTCTTAACTTTTGACCTATGTGTGGTTTTTCTTTATTTGGGCCTTTACCGTCAATTAATTCACTTGGTGTGTAAAACAAGTTTATGTTTTCTTGTAGTGCATACAACACAAGACCAATAGAAGTACCTATACCAAACAGTACGGCAATAATCACTAATAGGCGTTTTTTACGTCGTGGGTTCATGATGTTTGTTCCTGCTTAGCTTTTTTAATTCTTTCTTCGCGTATTATTTGTTGCTCTACAGAGGCCATAATACGTTTAGTATCTCTAAGAGAGTTTAATAAAATACCGAGTAAAATAAGTGCGCATGCACCAAAAGAAAGCCATACATAAAATCCATAGCCTCCCATAGCAATAAAATCTGAAAAAGAGTCAAACTGCATAACTACCCCTTATTTAACAACGCTCGCACCCAAGGGCGATGCTTTTCACGTTGTAAAATTTCATTTTTAAGACGAATTAAAGTCACAGTACCTACAAATGCTGCAAACGCTAAAATATTCACCATGAGTGGCCAAAACATACTAGGGTCAATTGCTTTTGTGTCGAGTTTTGTAATAGTTGCACCTTGGTGTAGCGTATTCCACCACTCTACTGAGTAATGAATAATAGGTAAATTAATAACCCCTACAATTGCTAAAATTGAAGCCGCACGGCCAGCTGATTTTTTATCTTCAAAAGCATGGTAAAGCGAAAGCACTCCCAAATATAAAAACAATAAAATAAGCTCTGAAGTTAAACGTGCATCCCATACCCACCATGCTCCCCACATAGGTTTACCCCATGCGGCACCGGTTATAAGTGCAATGGCAGTTATACACGCCCCTACTGGCGCAATAGCAATTACTGCAAGTTCTGCATTACGTAACTGCCAAACAAGTGCAACAATTGCGGCTATCGCCATTGAGGAATACGCGCCCATGGATAAAATAGCTGAAGGCACATGAATAAAAATAATACGGTAACTATCTTTTTGTTGGTAATCGGCAGGGGCAAAACCTAACCCCCAAACCCAACCAACAATCATAGTAATAACCGTAACGACGGCAAAATAAGGCAGTAACGTATTGCATAGCTGATATGCACGCTCCGCTTTAGCATAGGGATGTAACCACTTCCACATTAACTTACACTCACTTTTAAAGCTGACGATATGGCAATTGGCGCACTTATAATAGCAATAACTAACATGGCACCAAGGATGGCAAGCTGCCCACTATAATCCAGCGACATAGAGCTGGTGTCGATAGCAGACGTTGCAAAAATTAAAACAGGAATATACAAAGGCAATACCAGTAAACTCATTAAAATGCCGCCCTTTTGTAATCCTACAGTCAGGCCCGCACCTATTGCGCCTATAAAGCTTAATAATGGCGTACCTAATAATAATGTTAATACGGTTGCCAGTAATGATTGGCTTTCTAAATTTAGTAATAAGGCAAAAAGCGGAGTCATTAATACAAGAGGTAGCCCTGTTACAACCCAATGCGCAGCCACTTTGCCTAAAACTGATAAAGATAGCGGGTAAGAAGAGGCAATTAACTGCTCTAATGAGCCATCGTTATAGTCATCTCTAAATAACTTATCGAGCCCAAGCATGGTAGAAAGTAGCGCTGCAACCCAGATAATACCGGGCGCCATTCTCGCAAGTAGACCGGGCTCAGGCCCAATTGCTAACGGAAATAACGAAATAACAATCAAAAAGAATAAAATAGGATTAACTATTTCAGCACGCTGGCGAAATGCAAGCTTTACATCTTTACTAAACACCGCGCTAAATAGCTGCCAGTAAGAGTGTTGACGAGTCATTAGTGACGATACTCCAACGTAACCGTTTGCAAGTTATCAAAGTGAGTGGTTAAGTCTTGATGGGTCGTTAATAAAATAGCGCCACCGGTTTTTAAATGCTCACCAAAGCGTTGCTGCAAGTAAGCTACGCCGCTTTTATCAAGGGCGGTAAATGGCTCATCTAATACCCAAAGTTTGCAATCACTTAGCCATAACCGCACCAGCGCCACGCGCCTTTGCTGCCCTGCAGAGAGCATTCTTACCGGCACGTCTTCAAGGCCAACCAAGCCAAGCTTTGCTAAAATAGGGTATAAATCGGGAGTGTCTTGATAGCCATTAATTTGCAACCAATATTGTACATTTTCAATTGCGGTGAGCTGCGTATTAACCCCAGTTTTATGACCGATGAATAGCAGCTCTTGTGCATACTCTTCATAGTACTTATTAATTGGCTGCTGATTGAATAAAACAGCGCCTTCGTCAGGCACAGAAAAACCCGCGACAATACGCAATAACGATGTTTTACCAGCCCCATTAGGACCCGCTAATTGCATGATTTGACCGCTATTAAGGCTAAAATTAAGATCCGCAAACAAACAACGATCTTGCTTGATGCAGGTGACGGACTTAATGTGTAACAAGATGACGATTCTCTATGCCAAAAATTAGGCGTTAGTCTACCATAATGATAGGGTAATACGAATATTGCTTTATAATCGATTAACGAAAACTTGATTTAAAATAATGAATACACCAACGCAAATAACATTATCTAATTCATTGGTTAACAATCAAACGACCAACAAGCACACTAATGAATTAACACAATTACCAGATGAGGTTATTGCGGCCAAAAACATTCAATTTAGTAAAGGCTCAATCACGCTTGATGTATTTGTAGATAAACATTGGCAAACAATTAGATTGGGCACCTCAAGTGAAGCACCAAGTACCCAAAAAATAGCAAGTGCAAATATTCAATTAAGCCTCGATGGTAAACAACTCACTATAACGCCAAATAATACAACAGTGTCATTAAACCAGCCTGCGCAATTACAGCGTTTACTTAATTACATAAATACAGGCACCGAGGTAGAAAGCAAACCTATGCCAGCACAAATAGTGCTTTCGCCTTCACCTAAGCTAGTTATTGAAAAACTCAATGCCAGTATTGCTATAAATAAAGACGTGGCGCAAATACTTTCATCGGAGCAACCTTTAAAAGTAATCGTGAGTACAAATAATAAAGGCGCTCAACTTAATGCTGTAAATCGATTTGCAGATACCGTGCATTCACAGCCCTTAACGCAAACAAAATTAGCTAAACTACTAACAGCTTTATTACCAAGTGCGGAGCTAAAAACAACACCCAAACTTGCTATTTTAACGCATCCACAAAAACAAGGCTCATTCACAATACCTTTAAATAACAAACAAGTGAGCGAATTGCCGAACACCCCTTTAAAAGTAGGCTTGTCCAATCAAGCCGACAAAGTTTTAATAAAAACACAAATAAATACAATGCAAGTAACCCTTAATAACTCATTTACTAAGGCGTTTAACAACATTGTGAGTGCTCAACCAAGCGCTTTACCATCTGAGGCTTTAAACAATACGCTAAGCCCTTTAGTTGGCACGAACAGCCCTATAAAGTCGTGGCTACAAACAAGCTTTAGTGATTTTAAAACCCGCATTAACGACGCTGTTAAATATTTTGAAAGCAGACCTTTTACTGACAGTTCAAAACACTCATTGAGTGCTAATACCACTGAGCAAAACCAAACCACATCAACTCAAGATTTAAAGCAACTAGGTAAACCTTTAATAACGCAAATAAATATTACTGACCATATAGATAACACACTAAATAAAGTTAAAAACCTGGAAGCACCACCACTACAAAAACACTTTAATCAACTACCTGCTTTAATGCAGTTAACACAATTAGTTAAAGCAAGGGTAAATGTTTGGCAATCCTCTTCACACACTGTTCAACCAAGTCAAACACCTTTAAATACGCCACAACAAAACACAGTTCACACACCCGCAATAACTAAACCCGTTGATGAAAAAATTGCTGTTGAGCAAAAGGCCGCACCATTAATTACAAAAATCCCTGAACTGCAGCCTAAAACATTACAAGGCTTGCAAAGTCAGCTAACCGCTGCTGTGGCTGATAACCAAAAACCATCAATGTCACAGTCAACTCAAGCGAGCGTTAAACAATTTTTACCCGGAGAAATGCCTTCACGAAGCCAAATGTTACAGCCTATTGAAGCTAAGCTTTTCAGTAAATTATTAAGCTTACCAGTAACAGCGCCAAATATAGTGACTGATAAACCTTTGCTAAGTAGCCAAATTGCAGAAATAGCACATAAAGCCACACAGAACACTCCTGATCTAACTCGCCTAGTTAATCAGGCATTTAATAGAATGGTATCGAGTAGCAATATAAATCCTGCGACTGTTCAACGTGAGATATTAGCAACCATACAGCCAACATTGCTTTCAAGCGAATCATTGCAAAGTAGCTTTAGTAAAGGGCTTGAGCAAGTGGCTGTTAGTATTTTAGCTGCCCCTATTATTAGCCAATCAGTCACGCCTTTGACCTTTAATAATCAAACTGGTTTAGATGCCCTACTGCAAGTACTCATCCCTACATTTAAAACAGGTAATACTGGCCCCAAAATACTTGAGCAATTACAACAAGCTCAAGTACAAGCATTGGCAAGCGAAATAGTACAAGTAAAAAACACGCTTACTCAAGTTAGTGCGCTTACTCCTAATCAACAAACTGATACAAACCCGCTAGCGCAGTTTTTGTTTCCTATGAAACTGCCACCAGAAGCTGGGCAAACCGAAATAACCCTAGGGCAATATAAAAAACCAAGTGCAGATAAATTAGAAGATAAAAATGTATGGTTTGTAAGGCTAAATTTTGATTACGCGCAACTTGGGCAACTACAAATAACGGCAGAGTTAATGGATAAAGCACTTGATTGCCAGCTACTCGCCTCAAGCCAAGAGGTAAGTGCTATTGCTCACCCGCATTTAGATAACCTACGTTCAAAACTGGCTAAGCACGGCTTACAAGTAGGTGAACTAAATTTAAAAAGAGGCGATGCTAAACACAGCGATTTTTATAAATCTCACGCCATTATTAACATTAAGGTTTAATTATGAGCAATGCATCTAACGATAAATCAGCCATCGGCCTTTTATACGAAGCAGGCAACTCACCTACAGTCAGTGTAAAAGGTTTTGGTGAATTAGCAGATGAAATAATAGCAGCGGCTAAGCAAAAAGGGATTATGATCCACCAAGATGAGGCGCTCGCTAAAACACTCTCACACTTAAAACTTGGTGAAGAAATACCCAAAGAGCTCTATTATGTGATTGCCGAGTTAATTGCTTTTTCGTATGTGTTAAGAGGGCAATTTCCACCTGGATGGCAAGACTTTCAAGGTAAGTTAAACGTAAAAGCATAAATAGGCGCTAAGCGCCTATATGAGTTAGAGCTACTTAGGTAAGTTAGTTATTTTTTTCTGCTCTAGCATTTCTTTCCAGTGCATAACTTCGCTTGGTAAAATAGGAGTTTGGCCTTCAAAACCAGCTACTTCAAGCATTTCTTCAATACTTACAATACCTTTTTTATTTTTAAACACACCTCGTACATATGCAACAGCATGTAAGCCACGCTCTGAATGAAACTTTTGCTCTATGTAAAAATATTTATGATCCCAGCCCACTAATTTAGTGCTTATTGTATAGCGCTGCATAGGCTTAATATCACGAATATAAGTAATAGCTGTGGCATTTACTATAGGAAACCAACGACGTTTCATTACTTGTTTTAATAAGCCAATTCTTTCGATCATCCACGTACGAGATAAATCCATCATCGCAAGATAGCGAGAATTTGTTAGATGCATATTAATATCGCAATCAGTAGGCAACGCTTTGTAATCAATATCTACTGTATCGAGTAAATCTTGATAATGCTGATTGCGTTTAATTTTAAAAAATAATAATAAAAGTCGAATATATAGGTTCACAACAAAGGTCTTACCAGTTAATTTTACACGAGTGTAGCACAGCCACTTGCTAACACGAATTTTCTAATTTAATCTTAAATCATTATTATAATAAAAAGTAAAATCATGAAATTAAATATTAATGTTATTGCTGGGATTGTGTTGTTAGCACCTAGCTATAGTGCGCTTGCCGATTTTTCGTTACCAGGCAAAGGAACTGTAACTTACCCAACTGGCGTAGTTAAAGAATTTGAATTTGGATTTAAATGGCAGCAACAAGCTGAAAAATTCAGTATAGGCTCAAAAAGTTACAATATGGAGCAAATTCCTAGCTCTTACTCTGTTGCAATCACACTTGCTAAAGATGATAGCCAAGTATGGGTACAGGAGTTTAACAACGGCTTTATTAAAGAGTTTGAATGGCACATTGGCGATCATAACGTTATATTAAAAAAGCAGCAGTTTAGCGATCCGGTAAAAGGTGACTATGTTATTGAACTCAATGGTCGTAGTTACTTTTTTACCCGTAACAACGCAAGTATAGTGATGAACTTTAATGAAGGCGGTATAGAAACAATAGCTATAGATGGGGTTACTAAAAATATGGGCACTAAAAACTAGTGCCCATGAAACTTATTATTACACCTTTACGGTTTTACGGTTAATACCGTAATCACGCAATTTATTTGCCACTGCGGTATGGCTTAAGCCTAAACGCTTGGCCAACTGTCGTGAACTTGGATAAGCAGGATAAAGCTTACGAAGTAAAGTAGCTTCAAAGCGTTTTACTGCTTGATCTAAGGAGCCTTCAAAGTCTGATTCTAAATACCCTAGGTCATGAGTAAAAGTAGGCAATTGTAAATGCTCTACACGTAGCTCACTGTCATCCAACAATGATACTGCACGGTAAATTGCATTTTCAAGCTGGCGTACATTCCCAGGCCAAGGATATTGCTGTAAAAAGCTTAAACACTCTTGTGAAAGCAATGGAATTGCATGACCATTTTGCTGTGCGTACTTTTGAATAAAGTGCTCAGCCAGCGGCCCAACATCAGCTTTTCGGTCTCTGAGTGGCGCTATTTCAAGGGTTAACACATTGATGCGATAATATAAGTCTTCCCTAAAGACGCCCTCTTGAACCATTGCTGGTAAGTCTTTTTGAGTCGCTGCAATAATGCGTACATTTACTTTAACTTCGTTTTCATCGCCAACTTTTCTAAACGTGCCATCTTGCAAAAAGCGCAGTAACTTAGTTTGTAATTGAGTCGACATTTCGCCAACTTCATCTAAAAACACAGTACCACCATCAGCTTGTTCTAATACGCCACGTTTAGGCGCTGTGTTTTCTTCATATCCGGCGTAGCCAAATAATTCAGACTCAGCAACATCATCAGGAAGTGACGCACAAGAAAGCGCAATAAAAGGCTTAACAGAACGATTTGATGCATAGTGGCAAGCTCGAGCGAGTAACTCTTTACCCGTACCTGTTTCGCCAGTAATTAAAATGGGAGCTTCTAATTGCGCCATTTTACGTGCTTCACGCACAACTCGACGCATCGCGGTACTAAAATTGTGAATAGTTGCAAAGCTTTCTTGTCCGTAGCGCCTAAAGGCACTTACTTGCTGCCCTAGTCGGCTTTGCGATTTAATATTAATAACTGCACCAGCAAGTACATCACCTTCGCCACCTTGCGGCACTGCGATAGGTAAAATGTCGGCAATAAAGTCTTCACCAGCAACTTCAACGCGTGTGGTTTGACCAAGCACCTCTTTGCCTTCTAACCAGCGCGTAAAGTTAAACCCTTTGAGCAAGTTATTAATGTTTGCCCCGATAACTTCTTTTTCGATAAGTTGTAAGTCTTTACATGCGGCGTCGTTACATAAACGTACCCAACCTTTAGCATCAATTGATATAACACCATCGGGTAATGCACGCAGTAATGTATTTAGTTCGTTGTGCTCACGTTCTGAGGGCAAAAATGCAGTCGTACGCACATCATGAACACCATCTATTAAACGTATCGAAGGCATGATTTTTTGAAATTGTTCAAATTCAATTTCAGGAAAGCTCACGTACATACGGCAATTAACAGAATCGACTTCAATCCCTTTTAAATCAACGCTGTAGTTAACTAATATATTAAGGATTTCTTGGGCAATACCAATTCGATCAGCACAGTGAATATCTAGACGCATACATCCTCAAAGAAGGAAAAACTATATTAGTCGAATAATACGCTAAGTCGCTGTGAGAAGGTAGCTTAATGTAAACATTTTTGGACAAAGAGGTATTACTAAAATCCGCTCACTCAAACAATACTGCCTTTTAAAAGTAGTGTTTAAGTGAGCACGATATTAATTACCTTGAGGGTACGCTGTCCAGTCACCGCCATCTAATTGTATGTATGGACGCTGATTTACATACATCATAATTGTATCGGCATTTTCAGCAACTTTAGGGGCTTTAGGTAGGTTTTCAAGTAAGTTAGCAACACTGTTTTTCCCGCCAAAAACATCGCTTTGTAGTGCCTTACTAACAAGCTGTGATAATGCAAAATAACTGGTTGAATCATCGACAACAATTTGTGAGTAGTTTTGTACGTCAGGGCCTATAAACTTAATAGCAACAGGCACCGAGACAATAGAAGGGCTCGGTATTTCACGCAAACCGGCAAATTGCACTTTATCACCCTTTAGTGCTGCGCCGTGCTCTGGCACTATCATTAGCATTACATTACGACCACGGCTCTCAAGATTTTTTACAAACGTATTGATATCACTAAACAAGTTTTTATGTCTTATAGGGTAACTCTGTTGGCTGTTCATACGAGCTCGATTAGCTAGTTGATTGCCATCATGTAAACTTGTTGTGTTGTAATACATAGCACAAGGTTTACAGTCTTTTGCTTGAGTGTCTAACCAACCATTTAGTACTGCACCATCAGAATAAATTGGACTGTCATCAAAACCATATTGAGCAACTGGCATAGAGTCTATATTAAACGGTGTACTATTTAAGCCGCCGTACTTATTAATCAAGCCTTTAAACTCATCAAAATGACCGTCATGGTTCATTACAACATTGTTTTGATACCCTAGTTTTTCTAAGTTTTTAAACAAGTAACATTGCTCTGGTGCGTCTTTAAATAATGCTGTTTGGCTTGTTTGTCCGCAACTTGCGCGTAGTAATCTAATTGCAGCAGGACCACTGTATGAGGTCGCTGAGTTAAAATCAGAAAATACCACATCAAAATCTTTATACATGTCTGTTATATCTACGCCAATAGCTTTTAAATCCGCAACTGCCATTGAGCAAACATTCAATATAATTACATCAAACAACTCACCACTCACCTGGCTTGGAAAGTTACTCGTTAATAAAGTTTGTTGTTGATAAAAGTCAGCCAGTTTTTGATCTGGAGATTGTATAGCTTCAGTAATTACTTGTGCTTGTGTAGAACTTTGAGTTTGTGCCACTGCGGCAGAGTTTGGTGTATTACTCACAAGGTGTGATTGAGAATCGCCACTTTGCCAGCCCATCACTAAAAGTCCTACAACCGTTACTGTAGTAAAACGTATCCACTGTGATGTATACCAAAAGCACACACTTATTACAAACAAAGCCAACAACATATCAACATTCACAACACGAGTAAGTAACTCAATAAAATAACCAAAGCTAAAATCTTGAACATTTCCCGCTTGTTTAGTTAATCGGTTGATTGGTGGAAGCCAAGAGTCCTGATAAAGTAGTACAACCGCGAGTACACCACCTAATGAATGTTTTGCTTTTTCTATTAATGGCTTTTTGAATTCAATAGCTAACATGGCTGCAAAAGCGGCATTAGTGAGCACGTTAAAATCAATGGCACCATAATAATAGAGCGCGAATTTAACTAAAAAATAAAGGTTCCACACCCCTAAGCCTGACAATTTCACTGCTTATCCTTTTTTGTTTTATTTGGTGTATAAGGCTCTAGTACTTCATGTTTAAAAGTAAGCTTATAATAATATTGTTTTACACGGGTTAATAAGTACGTACCAAACATACACAGTACAACACCTAATATCATCGCAAGAAAAGCGGTTAAAAAAAGTTGATTAACACTCATACATTACCCTTTAATTTCATTGTAAAAGGCTTTGCATCGGCTCGACCTTTATTAATGAGCTCAGGCGCTTCTAAATCATCAATAATGCTTTCTGGCATATCAGGTTCAAATTTATAACTCTCATTCTCTGACAATTGTTTAGAGAAATCTACAAGCTTCTTACCCGTATAAAAACGCCTAAGCTGCTTACACTCTTGTTGAATGTAAAAATGATCTGATATTACATTTTGTTGCGCAAAAAAATCACTCGTTGTTAATTTAAATAAATGCTTTATTGCATTATTAACATCATTCTCTCTACAGGCATGTAAATATAAGTACACTGTGTTTTCTGCGATACTAAACACGTCTCCTTCACGCTTAATATGAAATAAATGTAGGGGATGGATTGGATCTATTCTTGGTAAAAGCTCTAATTTAACCAACACCCCGCTAACACCGAGGTTTACGGCAGAATCACTGTGAACTTCTACTTGCTTTGTAAACTCATTAAAAGGTAAATAACCCTTAGAAAACGTGTTTTCTGTGTACTTAAGTACATGCTCGACCGATGGAGGTAATGGTCTTGTATATTGAAAACCTTGTATTGATTGCACTTGTGACAACAACCTAGATGGTTCTGTTGAGCTATACAAAATAAGGTTTACACCCAATGTTAAAAGTAAACACTCATCTTGATGGCGAATAACACCATCAACGTTTTGAATAACTAACTTTAACCAACGTCCACAGTTTTTTCTTAATTCGAAACACTGCTTACCTAATAGCGACAAATCGGTATAACGTGTTACTGAAAAAATTAATGTCGCTGCTTCTACTTTTGGGCCTTTATCAAATAGCTCATTGTTATCTTTTAGGCTTTTATAATGAGCTGGTAACTTAGTCCCCTCTGGCACTACATTTTGAACTAGCCACACCTCATCCTCATCAGTAAAACCAGACTCTTGAAGTGTTTTATTTTTGTTATTTAAAGCTTCTTGTACTATCAATTGATGATTATCTATCGATAATTGAAACTGTTCACTCGCTAATATTCCTCGACTGTGACGCCAGTAGTCATATTCGAGTACACGCACTGCGGAGTCGTTATCAACAAACATCAATCCATCTAGATATTTATTTAAGCGCCTAAATAAAAAACGATAATTAGCTACATCAGGACCCGATATTAAAAATAATAATGTAACGCCCGTTTTTTGCGCAAACGTATAATAATCCCTCATTATTACTTTCAAACTAATATCATCAACACTATTAATTTGTGCAGTATTAAAATGAATTAATACAAGTGCCTTGTTTAGACGCTTATAAGCACTGATCTCTTTTATTATATTTTTATTAATATGCTGAGCATTATATTGTTGCGTGCTTGAGGAAAGTGAAAAGGGATGAACTCTATTTTTTTCATATGCTGAGTTTAACGCTTGAGAAAAGGAAGAGTCAAAAAATGATTCAATTTCTTGAGAAACTATAAATATATCATTAACCAAGCTAGGGTTAATTGAATGTAACGCCAGTTCAATCACAAAATTGTCTAAAGGGGCCAAAACAGCATAACTTGAAGCCGATTTTAACTCTTTTGCTGCAGGCTCTAATCCCGTTATGTTAAAGTTATGCACTTAAAACGCCCTATAAAAAAATACTTTTTTACTAGTTTTACCCGCTATTCTATATATAATAGCCAAATATTGTCCACTTTTAATAAAAATAATTAAAATATTATATAAAGGTTATGATGCGCAGTTTAGCTTATAAAGACTCACAAACGTTAACATCTAGTGACATAGAAAACTTAGCGCGCCGCTTTGGTGGCAAAAGCGAAGATTACATAGAGATTGTAAATAAACAAAAAAACACCCAAACAATCAATAAATATGCTTTATTAAAAGAAATAAATAGCGATCTAAACACATTAATAAGTTCAAATAATAGCGAGTAATGTAACGTTGCAAAGAGTTTTTGTTAAAGGTATCAAAGGTGGGTTGGGTAGCACTTCTGTTGTTGCTAACCTTGCGTGCGTATTAAAAAAATCTGATGCAAATGTTATTGCTATAGACCTAGATGCAAAAAGTGATTTGGGTTTACAATTTGGTCTACCTTGGAAGTCAACTAAGGGGTGGAGTAACGAAGGCAACTTTGAAGATGCACTTGTACACTTTCATCAAGATAGTGACGGAGTCATATTTTTACCTTTTGGTGATAATAAAGCTGACCAAAACGAAATTATCAGCACAATTAACAATTGCGAAAAGTTGGATTGTCCTCAAAATACTTGGTTCTTGTTCGATTGCCCTTCTTATATTTATTTAGAGCGTTTTCCTCTAAAACCGAATGATATAGTTATTGAGCTTATAAATTGCGATGCTATTTGCCACAGTCTAATTTACAAGCGACTACAAAAACTAAAAAGCTCAGAGTCTAACTGGAAGCATTATTTTTTAGTTAATCGTTATAATTCAGCTTCTGTACTCGAGTTTGACTTATTTTCACTTTGGCAATCAACTCTCCCTCTTATGGCACCATTTTTTATTAACAGCGATGAGGTTATTAAAGAATCAACTGCTTATAGAAATGTTGCACTTAACTGTGCGCCGTACAGTATTGCCAATGATGATTTTGAAACACTCGCTGGTTGGCTTGTTAGTAAAGCGGCTTTATAACAATGAGCTTTACTTTATTTTATAAACGTCCCATACACAGTACCTTATACATACTGTTGAGTATTTTATTTACCGATAAGCTTGTACGTTATATTTTATTTAAATTTCACAGCTACTTTAACCAACATAAAGTAAATGTAATTGAGGCTTTTCTAATGCCTTTCATTACTTTATTCAGTTCACTGTTTATAAATATCAAAAAACATAAACTTGATTTTGAATTGGTACTTTACAGTTACTACCCGCACTTGAGATTGCCTTACAGGACCTATATTTACTCAAATATAATACGCTTTATTATTCAAAGCCTGTTTTTAATATTTTTTAAAAATAAGCCCAAAGCAAGCTCGTACTCTATAAAGGAAACTGCAACAGACTACTTTTACGACCGAGTTAGCTATATTTTAAGGCAACTGCGCTGGTTCGATTTAAAGCTAGGTAAACTAATTAGACGCTTACTTTCAAAAAATAAAAAAGCTCCTAAAAAAAGCGCATTTAAAGCAATGTCTGAAGCGCGTATTTGGCAAAATAAACTCATAAAATATTTGATGCTCGCATTTATTTTATTTTTATTAGCCATTTTTATCACTATTCCATTTAGCCTAGAAGCGCAGGCCGTTTTTATCAGCTTTATATTACTAGTTGCATATGCCCTTAAGCGCGTAAAAGGTCAAATGGCTACCATTGTCATGATCACTCTCTCTGTAACAACTTCTTCTCGCTATTTATGGTGGCGTTATACTGAGACCTTAAATTGGGATGACCCTGTAGCACTTGCTTTAGGTGCTGGTTTATTACTTGCAGAAACCTATGCGTGGCTGGTGCTTATTTTAGGCTTTTTTCAAACTATAAATCCGCTTGAACGTAAACCTATTCCTTTACCTAAAAATACAGATTTATGGCCTACGGTTGATGTTTACATACCCACTTACAATGAGCCTTTAAGTGTTGTAAAACCAACTACTCTTGCGGCATTAAGTATTGACTGGCCTGCAGATAAATTAAACGTTTACATACTTGATGATGGTAAACGCCCTGAATTTGGCGAATTTGCCAAAGAAGTCGGCGTAGGCTATTTAACTCGACCAGATAATAACCATGCCAAAGCCGGTAACATGAATAGTGCAATGCGCTATACCGATGGCGAATATATTGCTATTTTTGATTGTGACCACGTCCCTGCTCGCTCATTTTTACAAATGACTATGGGGCAATTTTTAAAAGACAGTAAAGTATGTCTAGTACAAACACCGCACCACTTTTTCTCTGCTGATCCATTTGAGCGAAACCTTAATAACCATAGCCAAATCCCAAATGAAAACATGCTATTTTATGGACTTATCCAAGACGGTAACGACATGTGGGATGCCACTTTCTTTTGTGGTTCTTGTGCGGTATTAAAACGAGAAGCGCTTGAAGATATAGGGGGTTTTGCTTTTGAAACGGTAACAGAAGATGCACATACAGCACTTCGTATGCAGCGCGCTGGATATAAAACGGCTTATATAAACATTCCACAAGCTGCGGGTCTTGCTACAGATAGCCTTTCAGCTCATATTGGCCAACGGATCCGTTGGGCGCGAGGTATGGCACAAATTTTTAGACTCGATAACCCATTAATGGGTAAAGGCTTAAGTGTTCCTCAGCGTCTGTGCTACATAAACGCAATGCTGCATTTCCTCTCTGGTATTCCTCGTATTGTTTTTTTAACGGCACCACTGGCACTTATATATTTTAATGCATATATTATTTACGCTCCATTTTTAGCCATATTCATTTATGTTGTGCCAACACTTATCCAAATAAAAGCAACCAATTCGCGTATTCAAGGCAAATATAGATACTCATTTTGGGGAGAAGTCTACGAATCTGTACTTGCTTGGTATATTTTAAAACCAACTACCGTGGCACTTTTCAACCCAAATAAAGGTAAGTTTAATGTTACTGAAAAAGGCGGCCTAAACGATGAAGAGCATTACGATTGGGGTATCTCTAAACCTTATTTGATCCTCTTAATGATAAACTTACTTGGTATACTTGTAGGTATTTTAAGACTCGTTCTGGGCGATCCGAGCCAAATAGGCGTACTTGTAATAAGTATGGGCTGGGCTATTTATAATATTGTTATTTTAGGCGCTGCCGTTGCTGTAGCAGCCGAGGCACGACAAGTAAGGCAATCACATCGTATTAAAGCTAATTTTCCGGCGGGTATTCGATTAGCTAATGGGCATACCTTAAAAGTTAAAATTACAGATTACTCCGATAATGGTGTGGGTATTGAAACTGAGCATGCACACTTATGTCGTGTTAACGATAAAATAGAGCTCTTAATGAGCCGCGGTAATAAACAGTTTTCGTTTACAACCCACGTATGTAATACCCGTAAAAAACAAATAGGTTTAACAATTAAAGATTTATCGCTTGAAAAGCAACGTGCCTTTATTCAATGCACATTCTCAAGAGCGGATGCATGGCTAGATTGGCAAAACAATTTTAGACATGATCGTCCGTCGTATAGCTTTAAAGAAGTACAAAAAACAAGTTTGAGGGGCTTTAGTAATTTATTATTTCATGCTCCAAGGCCGTTACAACCTATCATTAAGTTTATGACTAATATTGTCATTTACGTAAACTCATTCACTCCAAAAAAACCGATAGTGCATAATAATTATGATTAAAAAGCTGCTTAATACATTTCTGACATTGTTACTCATTAGTAGTGCTTATCAGGCTCTTGCTATAGAGCCGATGCATGATAAATCTATGTTTATAAATGGATATCCCGAGAGTGCGCAGGTTTCAAGCCTACGTTTAGATTTTGAGGCATTAGGTTTTAATGGCTACAAGCTAGATGGAATAAATAATAATTCACGCGTCGATTTTACAAATAGAATTGATAAATTAAGCACAAATTTAAAGCTTAATTTTTCATACACTAACTCGCCTTCATTAATCGCTAATGTGTCGCATTTAAAAGTTTATTTTAACGATAATCTAGTTACCGTTTTACCAATAAACGATAAGTTAAGTGTTGTTAAGAATACGGTTAACCACAGCTTAAGCCTTAACGCAAAATACGTTCAAGACTTCAATCAGGTTCGCTTTGAGCTTGTTGGTTATTATGATTTACGATGCCAAGACTACTTTAGCCGCTCTATTTGGACTGAAATAAACAAGTCGAGTAATATCACGCTTGATCAAAAACAATTAGCAATTGATAGCCGTCTTGAATATTTACCAGAACCATTTTTTGATGCTAAAGACTACAGCAAATTAAATTTACCCTTTATATTTGCAACAACACCTGGAACTAAAGCCATTGAAGCAGCTGCTACATTATCTAGCTGGTTTGGTGCACAAGCAGATTGGCGAGGCGCGAACTTTCCGGTAGTGTTAAATAAAGCACCACAGCAGCATAGCATCGTATTTATTACTAACGATTCTAAACCTGATTTTTTAAAAGATTACCCTGATGTCGAAAAGCCAACCATAGAACTTATCTCAAGCCCTATACATAGATATAACAAAATGTTGTTAATACTTGGCCGTGACGAAGAAGATTTAAAAACAGCAGTAACAGGCCTTGTGTTTGGGCACAAAATAATGACCGGCAGAAGCGCAAGTATAGAAGCAATAAACAAACTGCCCCTGCGTAAAGCATACGATGCTCCGCGCTGGCTTCGAGGTGACCGCCCAGTTCACTTTGATGAATTAACTGACTACCCAACTCAATTACAAGCACAAGGCCTAAATAATGGCCCGATTAAATTAAATATTCGTTTTGCGCCCGATTTATTTACGTGGCGTGAAAAAGGCATTCCTATTACGTTGCAATACCGTAATACACCTGAAAGTGAAACTTTAGACTCGCGCTTAAATATGCTAATAAACCAAGAGTTTATTAATGGCTTTTTATTAGAAAAAGACGATTCATCGCTCACAACAACCAAAACATTACTGCCATTAATAGCCAATACAGATACAACTCAAAGTGCTGAAGATTTTTCTTTAGATGGCATTAAGCTCGCTAACCGAAACGAACTTAACTTTGACTTTAGATTTGCCGTGCTTAAAAAAGGTGAATGTGCCATTGCTCCTCCTGGTGGAGAATTTGGCGTAATAGATGGAAACTCTAATATTGATGTGAGCGGGTTTGATCACTACATTGCATTACCGGATTTAAATGTATTTGCTAACAGCGGCTTTCCATTTACTAAATACGCTGATTTACAACAAACCCTCGTACTTATTGACGAGAAACCGACTCCAGAAGTAATTTCGGTACTGCTTAATTTAACAGGCCATTTTGGTGCAATTACAGGTTACCCAACGCATAGAATGAGTGTTGCACACTTAAATCAAAATGCTGACTTAGATGATAAAGATATTTTAGTGATTGCTAAAGCAAGCAGCGTTGCTAACGAACTTGATGAAAATGCACAAACTAATATCTTATTAAATGGCAATCAACGTGCTATTAAACAAGCTATTTACAACGGTGCCTATGATGAGAACGAATCTGAAAAAGTACAAGTGAGCATAAAAAGTAGCGGCGATATGGCCGTAATAACAGGCTTTCAATCTCCGTTTGATTCTGAGCGTTCGATTGTTTCGCTAAGCGCGACTTCTCATAATGGATTTGGCTTGTTAAATAATGCACTAATGAATTCACAAACTCTTGCCCAAATAAAAGGCAGTGCAGCAGTTATTAACTCACAAGGGATCAAAAGCATTAAGACTGACGAGCAGTACTTTGTTGGTCATATTCCAGTGCATACCTTAATTTGGTTCCACTTATCAGATCATCCATTTGTACTTGCACTGCTCTCAATTTTAACGCTGCTATTGATCTCATTTATTATATGGCGATTACTACAAGCGCTTACCTATAAACGCTTAGCTGAAGGAGATAAATAATGAAATCACTCATTACTATATTTTTAACTGTGATTGCATTAATAACCTTTAATGCCAGCGCGCAAATAGAACAATGTAAGCCATGGGGCGCATGGCAAACATTTAAAAATAACTTTATAAGCCAAGATGGGCGAGTTATAGACTTAGGTAGCGAGAAAAACATAACGACTTCTGAAGGGCAATCTTACGCGTTATTTTTTGCTGTAATTGCCAACGATAAAGCAACGTTTGACTTAGTCCTGGATTGGACTCAAGAGCATTTATCTGAAGGCGATTTAAGTACGCGCTTACCTGCATGGCAATGGGGAATTAATAACGATAATGAGACCGGAATTTTAGATTCAAACCCTGCTTCCGACTCTGATTTGTGGATTGCCTACAGCCTATCGCAAGCGGCTATGCTTTGGGATGACCGTCGCTACAGTATTTTAGCTTCAGTGGTTGCACAGCGTATAATGCGTGAAGAAACAGCGTATATTTCAGGTCTAGGTTTATCACTATTACCCGCTCCATCAGGTTTTGAATTTGATAATGAGCGCTTTAAACTAAATCCCAGTTACTCTCCTTTATTTATTTACCAGCAGTTTAAAAAATTATACCCACATTCTCCTTGGCACCAGCTACATGAGGGCTCTGCCAAGCTAATTTTAGATACTGCTAAACAAGGCGTTAGCCCTGATTGGGTAATGTATGATGCCAATAATGGCTTTTACTATGATAAAAAAACAACTGACTTAGGTAGCTATAATGCAATTAGAGTGTATTTATGGGCTAGCATGATGGCAAACAACGCGCCTTATAAAAAAGAGCTATTAGCACAATTTAAACCTTTCATTGAAACTATTAATGAGCGTGGTTACGTGCCTTTAAATACTTTTGCTAAATCAGGGAAATCTGAAAAAAGAGGCCCACTTGGCTTTAGCTCAGCACTTATGCCTTTACTTGCTACAAGCAGCGATGACTCCTTAGTGATGGCTATTCAACAAAAGCTGATGGTCGATAAATCATTTACTCAAACACGTTATTACGACAGTGTACTTAACTTATTTGGTACTAGTACATTTAACAATCGTTTTTCAATAACAGCAGATGGGACGCTACAACCAGCATGGAGCACTGAATGCCGTTAAGGTTTGCCCTAGCATGCACATTAGCGCTTAGCTCTGGATTAAGTGCTAATACAGTCAACGATATTGATACACAGTCTGTTGATTGGTTGTTAAGCCAAATAAGCATTGGCGAGGCACAGCAAAACAAAAAGCTTGTTGAAGATAGCTTACGCAAGCTCGTAGCTATCGCGCCTGCTCGCATTGAAACACAATGTGCTGTTGCACGTTATGATTTTGCTAACGGCGAATCTGCAAAAGCCAACCAGCTGCTAAGCAAAATAGATAACGGACTCACAAAGCAAGCCCCTTGTGTTGAAAAGCTTAAAATACTTTCTCGTATTGAGAGTAAAGATAAATCTTTAATTCAACAAGCTAGGCTACTTTCTCGAGCAGGGCGTTACGAACAGGCTCGCGAAATATACAATAAAATTTTTAAAAACACCTACCCTACGCTTAATTACGAGCTAGAGCACTTAAGTTGGTATGGACAAGACAGCGAGCAATGGGCAAGTGTTAAAAAGGGTTATGAAAAGTTATTAAAAAGCTACTCTAATATAGGTTTAGTAGAAATAGCTTATGCAAGGCATCTACTTAGAAAAGACCCGAATGACCAAGTTGCAATAGAGCTATTAGGTCGATACGGCTCTACATCATCGTTTAGTAACGAAGTAGAAGAAATTTGGCTTAGCGCATTAGCTAGCATGCCAATAAATAGACAAACCGATAGTCAGTTTAAAAAGTATTTTTCTATTTACCCTTTTAGCAGTAAAGGGGAGCTTCAATATCAGGACTTCAAAAAAGATTTAAAAGCGCGTCAAACACTCCTTGCAGATCCTGCTTATCAACTATGGGTAAGAGGCGACAAGTTACTTGAAAAGAATAAACTAACCTCTGCTGAGCCTCTACTTTTAAGCGCGTTAAAAGGCCGCCCTAAAGATGGAGCTATTATGCGTAGCCTTGGAATTTTATACCTAAGGCTTGGTGATAATACTAAGTCATACAGATACTTTACTAACGCGCAAAAATATACAGCAGACTTTGCTGAACGTGAGACATTAAAAGGTTTAGCAAAAACTGCAAAGTTTTGGCTATATATACGCCAAGCTAAAGATGCAATTAATAATGAAGAGTATAAAACTGCAAAACTAAAGCTAGATTTAGCTGATTCTTTAGAGCAAGACTCAGATATCGTTCTTTATAACAAAGGCTTATTACAATTTGCTCAAGGTCAGTATTCACAAGCAGCACTGACCTATCAAAGCGTTTTAAAAAGCGATCCACTCAATAGTAGTGCGCTAATTGGTTTACTTGCAATAGCAGAACTTGATCAAAACGATCGAGCTCTTACCTCGTTTTATAACAGTTTATCCTATGCTCAGAAAAATCAAATTAAAGACTCATACTCAGTATCTTTAAGCAGCCAATACCGCTCAAAAGCGACCACTTTAGCTCAAGCTGGGGATTTAGAGCAGGCTGAAAAAGTATTAAAAGACGCCATTGAAATAGCACCACAACAACCTTGGCTCTATTACGATTTGGCGTTTATTTATCAGCAAAAAGGCCTAACTGAAAAGGCCCGCGCTTTGTTTAATAATGTGCTGTGGCAATTTCCGCTAAACTCGCAAATTCGATATAGCCACGCGCTTTTTTTACGCTCTATAGATGATTATCAAGGCGCAATTAAAACCTTACAATACATTCCTTTTAAAGCTAGGGATGAAGAGATCATTGCACTTGAGCAACAACTTCAACTTAGTCAGTCTTTAACTCAAAGTGAGCGCCATTTAGACACTAAAAATAAAGCTACGGCAATTTATCACTTAAGTAACTTAGAAGCGCAAAATTTAACGCCTGCGATGCAAGCCGAGTTATCACGTAGCTGGTACGCTATTGATGAGAAAAAACACGCCCTACAACTTATCGATAAAGCATTAATCGCCGAGCCTACGCTTTCATCATATTGGCATACGCTTTTCGGTGAGTGGCTTTTAGAGCAAGGCGACGAGAAAAAAACTAAACAGTGGTTTGAAAATTACGTTTTACCAGAGAGCGCCTCTGAAGACGAAAAAACACAATATGTCCAATTACAAAATAGCTATATTAACCAGTATTACAGTGGCAGCGATTTAATTGCGAAGCTTAACCAGCTTGACCAAAAGTATAAAAATACCCCTGCGACTACTACTGCACTTATTAATGCAAACCTAGCACTAGAGCAACGCGAAGCAGCTGTTATTCTATACCAACAAAAAGTTAAAAATAATCAAGTTATTGAACCTCAAGCATTACTTGCAGTTGCAAGTGCTTACAGAGAGCTTGGCAATGACTTTCAAGCAAAAGAAGTAACTAAGCAAGCAATAGTACAAACTACATCGCAAGAAGATTACTTACAGCGCCAAATAATGTCGTCACTCAATGAGTTTAATTATTCAGGCGATGCGCTTTTTTTAGCTAAGCAACTTATTAATAAATCCCCTAACGATCAAGAGCTTCGTTATTTGGGCGCACAGGTAGCTAGTAACTTTAATGAATCAGAGCAAGCTCAAACTTGGTATTCGCAAACGCTTTCACCTGATCGAACTCTAAGCGATAAAGAGCTATATGGGTCCCTTTTAAAAATAGATGAAAACGACCCTTGGTATATAAATGGCGCTAAACGCGAACTAATAAACGAGCAAAACAAAAATCAAGCATATATAGCGATAGGCGTAAACTTTAGCGGCCAAACAAGTACTGAAAGTGACGCTACACTTGGCGCTGGCTCAGTACCTATTGAAGCTTACTTTCCGCTTTGGCAAGGCCAAGGGTTTATTAAAATAGACCCTACCAGTATTAGCGCACAAACCACACGTTTTGATGAACAGTTTGCAGGCAGCCGCTACGGGCAAGGTGCACTGTGTATTTTTACCTGTGCAATAGATGAAGTCACACCAGAGGAAAGCGGTGTAGATGTAGGTATTGGCTGGCAAAATGAAAATTGGCGCGTAGATGTAGGCACTACCCCACTTGGTTTCTTAATTGAAGATATTGTATGGGGTGTAAATTATGCAGATAGTTTTGGTGACTTTGGTTATAGCCTAGAACTTGAAAAGCGCCCTGTAACAAGTTCAGTACTTTCTTATGCGGGCCTTGAAGATATAAACACCGGTGAAGTTTGGGGCGGAGTTCGCTCTACTGGCCTTACTGCTAATCTTTCACACGACTTAGGCGGCAATTGGGGGTTTTGGTCAAGTGCTGACTTTACCTTATACAAAGGTCAAAATGTTAAAGATAACCAACGCTATAGGGTAATGGGTGGTACATACTACCGTGTTATTAGTAACCAAGAGCGTGAGTTTACTGTGGGTGCAAGCCTACTACATTGGGCTTATCAGTATAATTTAAGTGAAGAAACTTGGGGTCATGGCGGTTATTATAGCCCTCAAAACTATGTAGGCTTATCAGTTCCTTTAAGTTATGACGCGCGGTGGGGTGATGATTTTGTTTATCGCTTAAAAACCGGTGTATCGTATTCACAAACCAAAACTCAAGCGATTGACTTTTTCCCTAACGATCCCGACCTTCAATTACAAGCTTACGAGAGAGAGCTGACTACTGGCGTTGACCCTGTGTTTGCAAGTGATGACAGCTCAGGGGTCTCGTATAATATAGAAGGTAGCTTTGAGTACCGTGTAACACCACATTGGTTTTTTGGTGGTTACTTAGCCATTGACCGCTCTGACTTTTACGAGCCGAACTTTGGCCAGCTGTATATCCGTTACTATTTTAACCCTGTATACGGTACATTAGAGTTTCCGGGCACGCCGATTATTCCTTACGCTGACTTTTAACGCGGTAGGCGGTGATACATCGCGAATGCTTCCCCTCGCACTAAGGTATATGTATACTTGAGCGCAATTGTAACTAGGATAAGGGTGTGTCTCTTACCTTGTGGTGTTACTACCATATAGCAAATCATTATCTTAGCTACAAATAATATACTGATGGTCGAGCATTTTAGTACGTACAAATCCTAAAATAGCTAAAGCAAAAAATTATAAGGCCATCAAAACAATACTTAAAGTTAGGAAGTAAATATGAGTTCAGCTCCAGATAGTGGCTGGTTTGGCCACCCTAAAGGACTTTCAACATTGTTCTTCACTGAAATGTGGGAACGAATGAGTTATTACGGTATGCGAGCTATGCTCGTATTGTTCATGACAGCAAGCTTACAAGAAGAAGGCCTTGCCTTTACCGTTGCATCAGCTGCTGCAATTTACGGCTTATACACAGGCGCGGTATACTTTTTAGGTTTACCTGGTGGTTGGCTTGCCGATAGATTATTCGGTGGCCAAAAAGCAGTGTGGTATGGCGGTATAATCATTATGATTGGTCATATTATTTTGGCTATCCCACATGATTATTCATTTTTTATTGGTTTAATATTTGTAGCAACAGGTACTGGTTTACTTAAACCAAATATCAGTGCAATGGTAGGCCAATTATACAGCGATGCTGATGAGCGCCGTGATGGCGGTTACGCTATTTACTACATGGGTATTAACTTAGGTTCTTTAATTGGTTACTACGTATGTGGTTACTTTATGGAAAACGTAGGCTGGCACTGGGCATTTGGCGCGGCAGCTGTAGGTATGGCTATTGGTTTAATACAGTACAAGCGTACACTTAATAATTTACCTGAACACAGCGCTTTACCTGCAAATCCATTAGGTCCAAAAGGTGCTTCACGCGCTTGGGGCGGTATTTTCTTATTTATAGTTGCAGCTGCTGCAGTAACTATTGCTGCAATGACTGGCGTTATCATTATTAATCCGACAGTAGTTGCAGGTTATACTGCTGTAGTATTTACTGTGATCTTTTTTGTTTATTTTGGCCTTATCTACTTTAAAGGTAAATTAACTGCCGCAGAAAAACAAAGAATGTGGGCACTATTTTTAGTATGTATTGCCTCAGCCTGTTTTTGGTCTGGCTTTGAGCAAGCGGGTTCATCACTAAACTTATTTGCCCGTGATTATACTGACCGCCTTATTGGTACTTTTGAAATTCCAACAACGTGGTTCCAGTCGTTAAACTCGTTGTTTATTATTGCTCTATCGCCATTTTTTGCAGCGCTTTGGATTAACTTATCTAAAAGCTTAGTTTCACCTAGCTACAGCGTTAAATGTGCTCTTGGTTTAATTATCATGGCATCAGGCTTTTTAGTTATGTTTATGGCGGCTCAGTACGCTGCTGAAGGTTTAAAGGTTGCGCCTTACTGGCTTGTTACTACTTACTTTTTACATGCTGTGGGTGAGCTTTGTTTAAGCCCTGTAGCATTAAGTGCTGTAAGTAAACTATCACCTAAGCGCTACACAGGCCAAATGATGGGTGTGTTTGTATTAACTTATTCTATTGGTAACATTATCGCAGGCTTACTTGCTGGTAATTTTGATCCGAATAACGTTGATGAAATTCCTAACCTATACCTACAAATTGCATTATTTAGCATTGGTGTTGGTATTGTTTTAGTACTTATGAGCTTTAAAGCTAAAGTATGGGAAAAACAAGGCTTAGAAGAAAAAATCGCTTAATATTTATCTGCAATTCAAATAAATATTAATAAAACCTCCCCCATAGCTCCTATGGGGGAAATTTCCTCAATTTTCTATGTCACAGCGGTGTTAACTGGTATTATCTCCTGATTAATTTTTAACTAGATTCAGGGAAGCAGTACATGCGCTTGTTAACTTTATCTCGCACCACATTTTTGACTTTATTTATTCTTTTATTATCTGCCTGTGGTGGTTCAGATGATCAAGTTACAACTAATCCTAACGATCCAGTCGAGCCAGAGCCAAGCGAATTAACTGTATCTGCAAGTGCAGGCCTAAATGTAAGCCTTGATGAAGGAAGCTTTTTACTCACAGTACCTGCCAATGCAGTATCGCAAAGCACTGAACTTACCTACGAAAAAACCGTTTTAGATGATGCTAATGCACTGCTAAATATTATCTCTGATATACATGTACTCACTCCAAGTACAGTTTCTTTTAGTAACCCAATAACAATTACCATACAAATACCAGATGATTACCAGCTAGGCGGACAGCTATTTATTGCTAGTCAATCGGGCGATTCATGGACAGTTATTGAAAACTCTTACGTTGAAGATGGATTTGTAAGCGCTCAAGTAACCACGCTTGGCACATATGCCATTATTATGCAGCGCAACGAAGCCTTTGGCGATATTGGCCCAACTTGTGATATTAACGCGACTGAGCAGTCAGTAAGATTTATTCATGTTGCCGATTTACACGCACGATTTGGTTATGAGGAGCAGTATTTTAGCCGCATAAAAGCCTACTACAACCAAGCGTTAGCGCAAACGCCGCACACCCTTTTTACCAACGGGGGTGATGACTACGAAAAAGGCACTGTTGCCGAGCAACTATCACAAGGTAGCGCAACTGAAGAAGCGATAAAAGCAATGCAGTTCGACTTGCGTGTTGTAGGTAATCATGACTACGCATGGGGGCCAGAAAAATTACTGAGCTACTCACAAGATGACAGCGCCATTGTACTTGCTAGCAATACCCGCTATGAGGGCGAACAGTTACAAGACTTTGCTGCGGTAGGCTTTGCTAAAGTGCAAGTAGGTTGTGTTACCTTGGGCGTATTTGGTATGACCTCAGTACCATGGAGCGAGCTAGATGAACCTATAGACGATGAGCCAATTCCTGATTTTATCAAACAGTTTAAAATGAGCTGGCAGTGGCAACAAATAGCACAAAGTATAGTAAGCCAATACCAAGACGACGTTGATTATATGGTAATGCTAAGCCATTTAGGTGAAGGCCTAGATATTGATATGGCAACCGATGTTACCGGTATAGATTTAGTTTTAGGCGGACATACCCACGGCGGTGAAAGTTATACTACGCTCGAGAATGGGAGCGTTGTTATACAGCCAGATTTTTATGCAAAAGGTATTACAGACGTAACACTTACCTTTAACACTCAAGATAAAACGTCGCCTACAATTAGCTACAGCACAATTGAAACCGACAGCGTGACAGAACTTGATGAGCCGACTAAACTGGCAATTGATGAAATTATGGGCCGTTATGCCCCTGATGCAGATACAGAAATTGCTATTTCTGAAAACTATCCTGGTAGTTTAGAGCTTGCAGAAATAACCGCTTTAGCAGCTGCTCACTCGAGCAATATCACTGCGGCACTTTTAAATCCTGAACTTGTGCAAACCCGCTGGACACCGGGTACATTAACACAAGAAGACTTTCATAAAGCCTATTATGTAGAAAGGCAGCCTTCAAATACGCCTGGGTTTAATGCGCTATACAGCGTAACGGTTACAGGCAGCGATTTAAACACCATGTTTACCAGTCAACCAGATTGGTTTTTACTAAAGCCTGATGATATACAAGCCTCAAGCACATACCAGGTCGCTTTATTTAAAGGTGCTGCGCTTAATCCTGAATTATTTTTTAACGGTGTAACGTTTTCAAACGTAGAAGCAATTGACGAAGCATGGTGGTTACTAGATCAATACGCGCGCTTTAGAACAAGCCAATGCTTATACCTAGATACCGATAATCAATTATTTTCATGTAATGAACAGAACAACATCACGGTGTGGAATTTTGACGATGCAAATAACCCTTTAACTGCAGATTATGGCCCTTCAGTATTGAGCTACTTTGATCCAGAACAAACAAACTGGGGTCCTGAAGAAACACAATATAATACAACTCAAGCACTTGGTATTTCAGATTTAAGTGACGCAAGCTCAGGTGTTATGGCGTTTTCAAGGCATGCTCCCACTGAAGGGTTATTAATTACATTAAATACACCCGCTAATGGCGATTATGCAAGTGAAGGTATGGTGTCAGACTACACCTTAGTAATGGACTTATATTGGCCAGAAGAAGGGAGAGATATTTACCGCGCGGTTATGCAGGCAAATACCCTAGACTACCTAACTGATGATGCCGATATGTTTATCGACCCAAGTGGCGGCTACGGTAAATCAACCAGCGACAGCGGCTATTTTGGTGATACACAACCGCAAAATTGGCATCGTGTTGCATTTGTATTTTATACCGCACCAAGTAATGGCGTGTTTGAGGTTTATATAGACGGCGAGTTAGCTGGCGTAAAGGAAGATGGTGAAATTGATAGCACATGGGCATTAAACTCAGCCGTTTTATTATTTACAGACAATAACTTTGAAACAGAACCCGGTTATTTAAATGCGCTTTTATATGCCGGACGTGCAATGACCCGAGATGAAATTAAAAGCATGGGCAACGCGCAATCGAAACTTACTTTTGAACCTGCGACACGTGTGTTAAATCAAACTATTGAACGTCACTATCAAGCAGCCCCTGAGATAAAACCTAACGCATGGTTGGAGCAACGTAACAAGTTTTTTAACAGTGGTACACAAGCTGTAAATAATTAATTACAAAAAACGTCATAAATAATAATCACTAAAAGAGGTTTTAATCATTTAAAAACCTCTTTTTTATTCATATAAAACAATGAATTAAATATAAGTCACACTGTTAGTCGCAGTTAATTTTGCCTCTAGCATTTCAAACCGTAATGTAAAAAACGAACATTTTAGTAAACGTCTTATTTAATTTACAGTTCGGTTATTTACTAAATATTGACCCCCTCTTCCCCAAACCTAAAATCTGGTTGATTATCTAGCTCAATACGACAACAACACATAATCGCAGTAGCAATATTTATTGCAGGAGTAATAAAAAATGAGTGAAGCAAATAATCCACTAGGTTTAGTTGGTATTGAGTTTACTGAATACGCAACACCTGACGCAGACTACATGGATAAAGTGTTTACTGATTTTGGTTTTTCAAAATTGAAAAAATTCAAAGGCAAAGATATTGTCTACTACAACCAAAACGACATTCACTTTTTACTAAACAATGAACGTGATGGCTTTTCAGCAGAATTTGCTAAAAGTCATGGTCCGGCAATCTGTTCTATGGGCTGGCGCGTTAACGACGCGCAGCACGCATTTGAAACAGCGGTAGCTCGTGGTGCAAAACCTGCAACCGATTCAACACACAAAGATTTACCCTATCCTGCCATTTACGGTATTGGCGACAGTCTAATTTACTTTATTGAGCAGTTTGGGGATAAAGGCACTATTTACCAAAGCGACTTTGAAGATTTAGCTACAGCAAACATCGTTGATGATAAAGGGTTTATGCGTATCGACCATTTAACTAACAACGTTTATAAAGGCACAATGGAAACATGGGCTAACTTTTATAAAGATGTTTTTGGTTTTACAGAAGTCCGTTATTTTGACATTAAAGGTCAAAAAACAGCGCTTATTTCGTATGCACTTAAGTCACCTTGCGGCACCTTCTCTATTCCAATTAATGAAGGTAAAGGCAACGACAATAACCAGATTGATGAGTATCTAGGCGAATACAACGGCCCTGGTGTTCAGCATTTAGCGTTTTTAACTGATGATTTAGTTAGCTCACTTGATAAGCTTGATAAATCGACCATTGCTACTTTAGATATTATTCCTGAATACTACGACACTATTTTTGACCGTGTACCTTGGGTTGCAGAAGACAAAGAAAAAATTCGTGAGCACCAAATATTAGTCGATAGCCAAAGTGAAAATTGCTACTTATTACAAATATTTTCTAAGAATTTATTTGGGCCAATTTTCATTGAAATGATCCAACGTGTTGACGATGGCGGCTTTGGCGAAGGTAACTTCCAAGCGCTGTTTGAATCAATTGAACGCGATCAAGAGCGCCGCGGCGTTTTATAACTTTTTTGAGTAAATTAAAAGCAGCGATTTTCGCTGCTTTTTGTCGTTTTAAATTTAAAAAGTATTGTGCCAAGCACTAGTATGATTAAATAAACCATACCTTGTCGCCATACAGTAAAAATAAAAAGGAAATGTAATGAGCCTTATTAACGAAACCCATGATATTAATTTAACGAGCTGGGTAAGCTCTGCAAATAATGCAGAGTGTGATTTTCCGATTCAAAATTTACCTTTTGCAGAGTTTCGCACCAAAGGCACTGATGAGGCCTTTCGCGGCGGTGTGGCAATTGGCGACCAAGTTATCGATTTAGTAAAATTAAGCCACTTAAACATTTTTACCGGTGATGCTAAAACAGCGCTTGATGCAGCAAGCGAATCTACATTAAATACGTTTATGGGGCTTGGCCAACAATATTGGTCTGCACTGCGTTTAGCACTTTCAAAAGCACTTCGCGAAGGCGCACAACAACAAAAAGAAATTGAAAGTACATTAATAACCCAAGCTGATATAGAGTTTTCACTCCCGTGTCGCATTGGTGATTACACCGACTTTTACACCTCAATTTACCATGCAACAGCCGTTGGTAGCTTATTCCGCCCTGACAACCCATTACTGCCTAACTATAAATGGGTACCAATTGGCTACCATGGTCGCTCTTCATCTATTGATGTATCAGGGCAAACATTTCATCGCCCTCAAGGGCAAACAAAAGCGCCTGATGCAGATGTCCCTTCTTTTGGCCCATGTAAGCGCCTAGATTATGAGCTAGAACTTGGTATTTACTTAGGCAAAGGTAATGCACTTGGTGATGCTATCGCCATCGAGAATGCTGAGAATCATGTATTTGGTTTTTGTGTATTTAACGATTGGTCAGCACGTGATTTACAAGCATGGGAATACCAACCTCTGGGCCCATTTTTAGCAAAAAACTTTGCCTCAACCGTATCTCCTTGGATTGTAACCACTGAAGCACTAGCCCCTTATAGAACAAGCTGGACACGTGATGAAAACGATCCGCAACCTATGGAGTATCTAGAATCTGCAGCTAACCGCGAGCAAGGTGCATTTGACATTCAAATGGATGTTAAAATTCAGACTGAAAAAATGCGCAGTGAAGGTCACTCACCTACCCGCGTATCAACCTCTAGCTTTAAGCACTCTTACTGGACAGTGGCACAAATGGTAACGCACCACACAGTAAATGGTTGTAACTTTATGCCAGGTGATATGCTGGGCTCTGGTACTCAGTCAGGCCCAACGCATGAAGAAGCGGGCTCTTTATTAGAGCTCTCTCGTGGTGGTAAAGAAAAAATAACACTCAGTAATGGCGAGCAACGCAGCTTTTTAGAAGATGGCGATAACGTGATTATGCGCGGCTGGTGTGAAAAATCAGGTTTTGCACGAATTGGTTTCGGCTCTGTAGAAAGCACTGTTTTAGCTGCAAAATAATTAAAACGTTAAAAAATTAAACTTTATAAGGGTTGCATAAGCAGCCCTTTTTTATTAAATTTTGAACAGTTACAATTTTTTTCTGGCTTTTTAAGCTCAGATTGATACATTAATTCGGTTAATAGCCAGTATTTATATGCCATGCCAGTATCTATAAAGTCTTTTTATAAAAAATTATTCCCAGCTAGACAGCTGCTTATTCGCCAAAACGGCGAAGTTAAGCACATTGTTTTAGCCTCTTGGTTACAACTTTTCGTAGTAATTCTACTTTTAGCGACTATTGCCTGGGTTAGCATTTCAAGTTTTCGTGTTTATACGCAAACGAACCAAATTTCTAATATAGAAAAAAATCAATTAAGCAAACAAACTCTTTGGCAGCAAAAAGCCAGTGAGCAGCAAGCCTTACATGCAAAACAATTAGAACAACTCGCAGTGCTTGAGCAAAAACAAGCGCTACTGCAAAGCATGATTGAATCGCTCCCCGCTTCAATTAGTAAAGAAACAATTAAAATTGAAGATGAGCTTCAGTCGCCAATTAACGATGATAAAGGTGAGTTTCATGAGCCTTTAATTGATGAAGAACAAAAAAATAAGCATGCAAATTTAATAACTCCTATTACGTTTGCAGCACGTGCTCAGCAATTAACACAACATTACGAAAACAATTTTGCGCTACTTGATAGCGAAATAGATAAACGCCACAGTGCTATTTTAGCCATGCTTAAAGGCGTAGGGCTTGAGTCTGCTTTAGAGCAACATTTAACATTAAGTGCAATAACAGCTGCACAAGGTGGTCCACTGGATTTATTTGATGAAGCTAAAATTCCTACGCAATTTTTAGCGATTGCCGATAAGCTATTATTATTAAATAACCTAGAGAACTTTTTAACTGAGTTACCAAACTCATTACCTTTAGATGCCGCTAAATACTACATCTCAAGTAATTTTGGACTTCGTAAAGATCCAATGAACAGCCGCCGAGCATTTCATAAAGGGGTTGATTTAGCAGGTTGGCACAAAACAAAAATATTTGCTCCTGCGGACGCTGTAGTCCTTCGTGCTGGCCGAAACGGCGGTTATGGTAACTTTATAGAGCTTGAGCACAAAAATGGCTTAGTGACTCGCTTTGGGCACTTAAATAAAATTAAAGTTAAAAAAGGCCAAACCATTGCCAAAAATGATGTTATTGGTTTAATGGGTAGCACTGGCAGAAGTACAAGCACGCACTTACACTATGAAGTACTAATTGATGGCAAGCACGTCAATCCTCTAAAAATAACAAAGGCGCTTTCTCTTGTTCGGTAAAAAAAAGCAAAACACAAATAACACTAGCTTAAAAAGAGTTAACCATACACCTTCAATTATATCTGAAGACGTGCGCTTAACGGGCACTTTAACAAGCCAAGGTGAAGTTCAGCTAGATGGCCGTATTGACGGCGATATTAAAGCTGAACATTTAGTTATTGGTTCAACAGGGATTGTTGAAGGCATAGTTGAAGCTAAAAGTGTCATTGTCAAAGGTAAAATTATTGGCTCACTTAACGCAAGCGAAGTTAAAATTCAAAGTAGTGCTCACGTTCACGGTGATGTATTTCACGATACGCTAAGCATTGACGCTGGCGCTATTATTGAGGGCAGCTTAAAGCAGCGGTTTGAAAAAGAAGAGCCCGAATTAATTAGTAATGATTCAAAACCTGCAAAAGAAGTAAAGGCATTACTTGATGATAGCGATAGCGACTTGTCGTTTGTTAATAAACAAGCCGCAGACAAAACTAAGTAGAGTTTGGAGCTACTTTTTTTCAGTAATATACATTGTAATATCTGCAGTGAACACCAGTTCATTGCGGGTATTGTAAAGCTTAACCGGCACAATTAAATCTTCTTTATCTACCCACACATGCGGTAAATCAATCTCCGCAATTGCTGTCACATCAGTATCTACTTTCGCTAAATATTGAACGGTCATCCCTTTTGGGATCCAGCGATGAGTTTTTACAGGTACAGTTGCATCAACCATTACGCCTGCACACAATTCAGCTAAGTTACACTGTGCAATAGCGTGAATAGTACCAATATGATTGTGTACGCTGCGACGGTTTTTGACTACAGCGCTACAGTGCCCCTCTTTTAAATCAAGTATGTACGGTTTCATTGAGCCAAAATAAGGCGCCTTAAAGCATACCGCTTTACTAAACAACCAATTCCCACATGGCAGGCTTTTAAATTTTTGCCATGTTTTTAAAAGTGCGGATTTATTACTCATTATTATTTCCAAACATTTATATATTTTCCAAAATTAACACATCAGACCAGTTTAAAAAAGATAATTGAAGCGTCTATTTGTAGCTAATTAAGTAAAAAACACGAATGACGACGTATGCAGGGGTCATAAGCCCTTTCTTTTTTATGGGTGGACACCTAAAATACCCAGCAAAAGGAGACTCAATGCAAACACGCCCAGCTAAACCCAATTTAGTATTACTGCTCATTTTAGCGCTACTCGTTATTTTTTGCCCAATGGCAATCGATATTTACCTACCTGCCTTTCCTACTATCGCAGAGCAATTTGCTGTATCAGAGCAACAAGTACAACAAACCGTCGCTATTTTTATGTTAACCGTGGGTTTAGGACAGCTAATTGCAGGTCCACTTGCTGATAAATTTGGCCGAAAACCTGTCGCCATAGTTGGGGTTAGCCTATATGCGGGCTCGGCATTACTCGCCTATTTTGCTCCTTCGTTTGAAATTTTAATGGTGGCACGTGCGCTACAGGGCTTAGGGGCGTGTGCCACATTTGTTGTTGCATTCGCTATTGTACGCGATAAATATGGCAGCGAACGCAGCGGGCAAATGATCACCTATTTAAATGGTATTGTATGCTTTATACCCGCTATGGCCCCTATTTTAGGTGCGTGGCTAACCGTGCAATTTGGTTGGCGAATGAACTTTATGTTTTTAACTGCTTTTGCCATTGTAGGTTTACTCGTTACTTTACTGTTTTTTAGAGAGACGCGCCCTGCCGATAGCCATTACCAAGGTCATATTTTAGATTTACGTCGTTTTAAACCTATTATCAAAACGCCCGTGTTTTTGTTCAATAGTTTACTGTGCATGGTCGCTATGTCAGCCATATTGGTTTATGTAACACTCGCCCCGGGCTGGATCATTACTTATTTAGGTGGCACCGTTGCCGACTTTACTTTTTGGTTTACTTTAAATGCGGTACTGAGCATAGTGGCAAGTTTTATCACCCCAATGTACATAAAACGTAATAGCCAACGGGCTTTGCGTTTAGGGGTAAGCCTATTGGTTTTTTCTGGTATTTTAATGCTTGCCTTAAGCCATATAGAAACAGCTTTTGCTCTTATGTTACCCATTTTAATTTCAGCTTTAGGTTTTGCGTTAAGTTTGGGCTCAGCAGCAGGTATGGCACTTTCAAGCTTTCCTAAGCAAGCTGGTACAGCGTCTGCATTACTTGGAGCAATGCAAATGAGTGGAGCAAGTATGCTGGTATTTTTAACTCAATACTTAGGGTTAAGTACACCTTGGCTCATTGCATTTCATTTATTGCTGCTAGCACCGCTATGGCTTATTTTAATGAGTAAAAAGCCCATACGTTACACCCTGCTAAAACATGATTAATCCCGATTTTATAGTTTCTTTTTTATTGGCTAGCTTTTTAATGGCTGTCGCACCTGGGCCATCAAATGCATTTTTGATGGCACAAACTTTTGCCAATGGCAGAGCGGCCGGTATGCAAAGTGCTTTTGGCTTTGCTTTAGGTGGGGTTGTACATACCTTTTTTGCCGTGATTGGTTTAAGCGCAGTGTTAAAAGCCTCAGCCACGGCCTATAGCGCGGTGCAATATGCTGGTGCTGCTTACTTATGTTATTTAGGGTTTATGATGATCAAGGACACATTAAAGCGCACTACTTCCACAACCGACTGCGCTGGCAAAGAAAAACCACACATTAGTACAAGTAAAAAATCTAACGTGATGTTTCAGGCCATGATGACCGAAGTGTTAAACCCTAAAGTTGCATTGTTTTTTATTGCGTTTATACCCCAATTTGTAGATCCAACTTTATCATCAGCTACTTTTCAGCTCGCTTTTTTTGGTTTGCTCTATCCTATTTTTGCTTTTCCGATTGACTGCACGTATATTTATTTTGGCGATAAAATTGCCCAGTTTTTTAGGAATCACCCAAACAGTCAGCTTTGGATTGATAGAGTCTCCGGTATAGTGTTTATTGCGCTTGCCATAAATTTATTATATTAATTACAAATAATTAGTATTGCTTAACTAATAATAAGATGCAGCATGGAACAAAAAACACAGTCGTTACCAGCAAATAAAAATATTGCCTTAGTTGCCCATGACGGTAAAAAAGCCGCATTAAAACTATGGTGCGAAAAGCACAAAAACGCTCTTAGCAAACACACTCTTTATGGCACAGGTACTACAGGACATTTGATTGAAAAAACCACCGGGCTTGATGTAATTCAGCTATTAAGTGGCCCAATGGGTGGGGATCAACAGTTAGGTGCAAAAATCGCTGAGCATGAAATTCATGTATTAGTGTTTTTTTGGGATCCGTTGGCATCGCAACCACATGACCCAGATGTCAAGGCACTGCTACGTTTAGCGGCTGTCTGGAATATTCCGGTGGCGTGTAATGAAGTAAGTGCAGATATGCTATTAAGTTCACCACTAATGGATACTGAACTTGAGCGTACATTGCCAGATTACGAAAAATACCTCGCAACCCGACAAATCAGTCTTTAAATACTCTTTTAAGCTACTTATAAAGCATGCTGGCCCATTTAGTTAGGCCGGCTGTAACACTACCAAAGTGATCCCCGTTCACCATTTTTATATCACCTAAGTGTTCACTTAGCGCCGCTTTAATTAAGGGCGATTGTGCGCTGCCACCTGTTAAGTAAATAACATCTGGTGTTGTTGCTGCATCAGTAATTGCTTGTTTTGCTAAAGTTACTATTTGGCTAATACTACTTTCTACAGCAACTGCTAAATCGCTGACCGATAAATTTTTATTAAGGCCACTATCTAAAAAGCTTAGATCACAATCAAAAGCATCTGCAGACGAAAGCGCAATTTTAGCCGCCTCACCTTGCTGTACAAGTTGATGCCCCTGCTTGTTTTGCTGTAAATGCATTAAACGTTTATAGAGCGCTGGTGCACTTACATCACGTAATTGGGCGCTTAATTCTCGGTAATGATTTTCGCTATAAAATTGGCTCTGTAAATTTACATCATTAATTTTACACGCTTGCCAAAATGGTTGATTAGGCAAAGGGAGGCCCGATTTAAACGTACTCCCTAAACCAAGTAATGGCATTAAGCCATGAAAGCTCAGCGCTATATCTAAATCGTTTCCGCCAACGCGTTTACCACTGTGGGCTAAAAAGTCGCTATCGCGCTCACTCTTACCTCTAAAACTAGGCCCCATTTGTACAAACGAGCAATCGCTTGTACCGCCGCCTATATCAATAACTAATACCTTTTGATCTTGGTTCAAATCACTTTCGTAATCGATTCCAGCAGCCAGTGGCTCATATAAAAACTCAACATCTTTAAAGCCTGCGCGTTTTGCTGCTCGATCTAAAATACCAACAGCTTGCTGGTTCGATTGCTCACCGCCAACGGCCTGAAAGTTAACAGGACGCCCAATAACAGTTTGAGTAAGCGTTTTACCTAAAGAGAGCTCTGCACGCTGTTTAATTTTTAAAATCATTGCGGTTGCAATGTCTTCAAAAAAATTAATTTGACCTTGTTTGAGGCCCGTTGCGCCAAAAAATGACTTAGGGGACTTAACAAAATAGCCTTCCTCAGGAAACTGTACATACTCACTAATGGCTTCACGGCCAATAAAAAGCGTTTCGTCCGAAGGTTGTAAATCAAGATCTGATTTAATACGAGGTAGTGTATTTAATAATGCTTGGCGCTGCGTTAAAAAGTCGTGCTCATGGGCTGTACCATGTATGTGCTTAGCAACAAAATCAACAACCAAAGCGCTGTGATGAGTGTAAAGCGTAGAAGGTAAGTAATGTTTTCCTTGCTCTAACGGTACTAATTGAACCTGACCTTCGTCCATAACACCCATAGCACAATTAGAACTACCGTAATCAAAACCTACAAACATACTTCACCACACATTACCAAAAAGGCCGCGCAATTTAGCACACTTTATAATAATTATAAACGCTATAAAGGCTCTCTAACTCTTAAAAAGCTCGCAAAGCGTGGTAAACCATTTTTTGTTAGGCCATGGTATCGGTACGTCACTGTACTGCCTATTAAAGGCGGACTTTTACGCTGCACGTCGCTAAAACCAGTACCTATTTTAAATTCTTGTCCGTCTGATGTTTTTACTTTTATAGCGCCAAGCATACCTTGATACTTTCCTTTACCAGGTAAATGCTCAATTACAACAGCCTCAGCGTCTAGGTAAGGCTTTAACTTTAATAGTGCATCAGAGCGTCCGCTTTTATACTTAGCACTTGCAAGATGAAGCATAACCCCTTCTGCACCTTGTGTGGTTAAGCCTTTAAAATAGCTAGTTAATGATTGAAGACTATTAAAGCTATGTTGTTTAACCGCTTTAATATGAGGTAAATTAAGCTTCTCAACTAATTGACTGTAATTTTGATAGCGAGTGCTAAAAGGAATGCTCGGATCTGGCATATCAAATACTTGATACGCAACGCTCTGCCAGTCGTGGTTATTAGGTATTTTGGTTCTTACGATACCGCTTACACGTGCAAAATTATTACGCTTTATCCAAAGTTCTCCATCAAGCCAAACCTGTGGCAATGCTTCAGTAAACCAACTAGGTGCATTAATAGCATTTCCTTTGCGAGTTACAAACTTATCACCGGTCCATATTGCTCTTACACCGTCAAATTTTTCACTGACTAAGTAATTTTCAATATTGCCATGTTTAGACTCGTCATATACTTTTGCTAAAAGCACATCTGGCTGAAGCGCATAAATAGCGTGTGTAAACACAACACTTAATAAAATTAAAAGGTACTTTATAAAAGCCATTACTGCATCCCTGCAAAGTAAATAAGGCTTAAACTATAGTTGAGATTGCACCCACTGCCAAAACTCACCTAAATTTTTCATGCGATAAGTCGCTTTGCTAAAGTCATGATCAACCGTATGGTGATTTGCAATCGCAACAACATGAACGTGTGCATTATTTGCAGCGCATACACCGGTAAAGGTATCTTCAACAGCAATCGCATGCTCTGGCGCTACATCAATATGTTTAAGCGCTAAAAGGTAAGGATCCCCTGCTGGCTTTGGGTTAGTTACATCATCTTTAGTAACCACAGTATCAAATAGCTCATAAAAGCCCAGCCCTTTTAATATAGGCATGGCTTCGCTGCGCGCACTGCCTGTAACCAATGCCATTTTTAAACCGCTTTTTTTAACGGCTTTCAGTGTTTACTCAGCAAAAGGCATAATAGGAGGTAAATTACTTTTTACGTACTCACCAAATAAACGGTACTTTTCGTCTGCTAAAAACTGTGCACTTACTGATAAGTTGTTTTCATTTTTGATATCAATAGCGGCCTCAAGCGTTGGTCGCCCTGAAAATCGCTGGCAAAACTCATCCTCACTATAACGTATGTTGTAAGGCGCTAATAATTGACTCCAGCACACAAAGTGCATGCTTTCTGAATCTACTAATGTGCCATCCATATCAAATAATACTGCGTTTAAGCTCATTCTCACTCCTTAAATTTTAGCGTTAAAAAAGGCGCCTAGGCGCCTTTTGTGTATTACTATGTTAAGCCTGCTGGAGGCTCAGCAAATGCTTCTTCACCGGTTTCAATATCAACTAGCTCGTAACCACGAGTTTTGCGAACAACTTTAAGTACAGGCTTTTCAAACGCTGTGTTTAAACGCATAGAATCATCTTTTAACTCATCAAGCGTTGTACCAAAAGGAGCCGCACCTGTCTCAGACCAGTTGGTCACTTTACCGTTTAGGTTATATTCTACTTCGTGTATTTGATATTGTGCTGCTTCGTCTTTCGTTGCTTCACAAAAAATTACACGATAATTCCAAAATCCAGCCATTTTTTTATCTCTTTAAATTAATTAACGCTACTTTACCAGCTTTATAAAAACATAAAAGCCTGCACAAGGCAGGCTTTTAAAATTAATTTAAGTTAATTTTAGAAAAAGTTAACTTTAAATTCTGCACCAATGTAACGCTCTTCATTAACAATACCCGTATTGTTATTGAAATCTACTGCGCCGATTACTTGCTGCTCATCAAATAAGTTACGAACAAAAGCAGATACTTGGTACTCGTAGTCACCTTCAGCCCACTCATAACCTGCGCGTAAACCTACTTCGGTTAATGCTTTACCTTCAAACTCAACAGACTCATATAAGAACATGTTAATTTCGCTACGGTAAGAAATATCACCTAATGCAAAGAAATTACCTTCAGCAAGCTCTTTGTTGTAACGAAGCGTAAAGTTAGAAATCCACTCTGGAGCATGCGGTAAGCTGTTACCATCAAGTACCGCTAAGCCTGCACTGTTAATAGGGTCATTAACTGTACATTGTGCACAAACAGCCACAGCTAAATCATTATCTTTAATTTCAGTTTTGTTGTAGCTTAAGTTGAATGTTGCATTAAACTCATCGCTTAATACCCACTCAGTATCTAGCTCAAAACCATAACCTGTAGTTTTATCAGCATTAACTAAGCGGTTAAAGTTAGCACCACCACCTACAGCTGTAAGCTGTTGGTCATCCATTGTGTAGTAAAATACAGTTGCATTTACACGGCCTTGACCGTCAAGTACATCTGACTTAATACCTGTTTCAAATGAAGTCACTGTTTCTGAATCAGCAGTTGTTACGTCATCACCAAACAAAATACGACCCTGTAAGCTAGGTGCACGGAATGTATTTGCAACACGGCTATACCAGTTTACATCTTCGTTTACTTTGTAGTTTGCAGATAAGTCCCAGCTTACATGGCTGTCGCTAACTTCTTTTTCTATGAATAAAGGACCAACGCCAAATACGCTAAGTGGACTGAGTGTACGGTCTGCCGAGAAATCTTTTTCATCATCAGAGTAACGCAGACCCGCAGTTACTTTTAGCTTATCTGAAAAAACATAATCTACAGAGCCGAAAATAGCCCATGCAGTTGTATCTTGCTGCTGCTGAACGTAGCCATTTAAAGCACCATTGTTCGCCGTGTCATAACTAAAGTTTTCAATTGTTAGCTCTTCATCAAAGTAAAAAAGACCAACTTGGTAGTTAAAATCACCACTAAAGTTACTTGCAAGGCGTAACTCTTGAGTTAACTGATCGTGATCTGGGATCCCATCAGCACTTTCTGAAGAAAAAGGAATAACACCAGGCCCCATATCAACTGCAACATCATCTATTGTATAGCCGCCGTAACCACCGTCAATATCTGCACGAGAGTAAATTTCTGCACTTTCCCAACCTGAAATAGAAGTTAGCGTGTACTCATCGCTAATATCCCACTCAAGCTTTAAGCTTGCGCCTTCAGATTCTACTTGTTGTGTTGAACGTGAAGCAGCATCTTGATAAACAACATCGTGTTCGTAGTTGTCTACTAAGTCATTTGAACCGGCTTCAATAACGTTTGCACGAAACGCAATTGGTGAGCCGTCTAAATCACGTGTGTGATAGTTTAGTAGTGCAGTAAAGTCATCGCCTTCGTATAAAAACTGAATACGCGCTGCTTTTTCTGTGTAGCCGCCCTGTTCATCTTTAGCTTCAAAACCAGGCGCTTGGTTATCGATGTAATCGTCTTTGTCTTGCCACAGTAATGAAACACGTGCAGATAAACGATCTGTTAATGCGCCACCTACAGCACCTTCTGTATCTACAGCGCCACGACTACCGTAAGAGACAGCACCGTAACCTTCAAATTCTTGACTAGGTTTAGCAGTATCAAATTTAACTAGGCCAGCCGGCGTGTTACGGCCAAACAATGTACCTTGAGGACCACGTAATACTTCTACGCGTTCTACATCAAATACCGGGAAACCTTTTAAAATAGCATTTTCTTGAACTACTTCATCAACAACTAATGAAACTGGTTGTGAAGCATTCAAATCGAAATCGGTATTACCCAGACCACGAACATAAAAACGAGGGAAAGAACGTCCAAACGAAGATTCGATTGAAAGACTTGGAATTTTCGCACTCATAAAGCGAATATCCATACCTGCTGAGCTGTATGCATCTAAGTTATCACCTTGTAATGCAGATACTGCTACAGGTACTTCTTGAGCATTTTCTACACGTTTACGAGCGGTAACTTGGATAACTTCTAGTTGATTGCTTTTTTTAGCGGTATCTTCTTCAGCAGCGAAAGCCGAAACGGATGTGCCAGCAGCAGATAATAGAGCAGCATTAATAATGGTCGCTATTGCAGTTTTTTTTAATGATTTCATGTCGGGTATTAACCTTTTGTATGCACTCTTGTTCAACGGTTTTTTGTGTTGCGCAATGTATTCATTGCGGGCTCGTACAATTTTTCGCGTCTTGCTATATGGCGCGCGGACCTCATCACCGAGAGTACAAAAACGGAGTAATAAGGCTGAACGAACGGTTAATATTATACCATTGTGTAATAATATTACTGCATAAATATGTGTAAAATTAGAAACTTTTTTGCAACATTTAACTACAAAAACATGCGTTTTTATCTGTTTTTAGATGTAAAAACCTAATAATGAGGACATATGTCCTTTATTGAAGATCGCGAAGTAAAGTAGGAAAAATGGATTACTTTACATATTAACCCAAAATAGAAACATCATAATTACTCATAAAAAAAGCCACCCGCAGGCGACTTTTTTATCAAAACTACGACTTTTTAAAAGCAATTTCGCCGTCTATATGAATATCACGCTGTGGAAACGCAATTACAACATCGTGCTTTTCAAATACGTCATAAAGGCTAAAGCGGATATCGCTGCGTACCTTTCTAAGCATGGTTTCAGACTCAGCACAAACCCAAAAAATGGCGTTAAACACTAAAGAGCTATCGGCAAAGTCATCAAACATTACCGACGACTTTGGATTAGCTAAAATAGCGTCATGATCATCAAGCACTTGTTGAATGAGTTTTTTAACAAGCACTACATCTGAGCCATAGGCAACACCTACGCTTACCGACGAGCGTGCATTACCATCTATTAGTGTCCAATTAGTTACTGTGTTTTCTAAAAGCTGAGAGTTAGGTATAAGCATATGTACACCATCGTTTCGGCGAATACGTGTAGAGCGCGTATTAATAGTTTCAACTACGCCTTTTGCGTTTCCCACTTCTAAAAAGTCACCAATGCGAATTGGGCGCTCCCACATTAGTATCCAACCGCTGATAAAGTTATTAATAATGTTTTGTGCACCAAAACCTACACCAATAGCAATTGCACCGGATACAAAAGCAAATGCCGTAAGCGGGATGCTGAGCACTTCAAGCGATGTAAAAATTAAAATAGCGATACTTAAAATAAAGTAAATACGAGTAAACAAATGCACTGCGTCTTGGCTTATTTTTTTAGCGAGTAATGTTTTTTTAATAAGCTTGCCAATACGTGTGACTACAAACCACATAGCAAACAATATAAGTGGCACTTGAATTACTTTTGCTACCGTAATATTCACATCGTTGTAAGTAAATATTACAAAGGCTAAGTATTGATTAATTTGTTCGAGGGTCATAAGTGTTCCCAATATCTTTTTTGTTTGTTATTTGTTCACTAAAAATAAGTGTGGTTCAGTTTTCGCTAAGCTTAGCAAGGCATAATATAGCTAAAACGCCAAGTTAATAAGTTCAATATGAATTTTATGAACAATTTATTAACTCTTTATTGCACCGAGTGCTATATAAATAGTGTACAAGCACTGGAGATCACATATGACACAACTTACCTTAAATCAAAGACTCGCTACTTTGCAGCCGCAGGTAGATTTAAAATTGTTTGAAAGCAGCCTAGATTACCGAAATAAAGTTTTGTGCTTGCTAGCCGAACAAGAGCAAACTCTAGCAACTATTAATAAAGAGTTTGGACAGCAATCTAATAGCTTTGGCTCAGAAAGAAAATTTGTTCTTGGTTATAATTAACCGCATTCAAAACACATAATCGTATAATTAAGTAGCTCTTACGTTTAATTTTAGAGCTACTTTTACCTACCTTAATACTAATTATTAGCTAATTTGCGTTCAAATCCCGCTTAATACCGATAAACTTTATTGTATAAACCCCCAAATTTGATAAGTTAACTAGGTTTTTCGACTCGCAAAGCCTATTTCGGCTAATCTTTTTATGGAGTTATTATGCGTAAAACCCTGATCGCCACTACTATTGCTAGTGCCCTAATCCTATCGGCTTGTTCTTCTAACGAACCTCAAGACATGGCAAAAGAGAGCGCAGCACAAGTGCAAGACATGAACGCAAACAATGTTTTATTCAAACCAAGCCCATTGCAGTACATGGCACCAGAATTTGATAAGTTTGGTACAAAAGACTACGAAGCCGGCTTTGACGCTGGTATTGCTCAGCATACTGCACAAGTACAAGCTATTGCCAACAACCCAGCTCCTGCAACTTTTAAAAATACATTAGTTGAAATGGAAATGTCTGGCGAGCTACTAAACCGTGTATCGGCTGCATTTTATAACCTTTCTGGTTTAATTTCAGATGATGAATACCAGCGTATAAGTAAAAAAATGGCGCCGGTTTTATCTGCTCACTCTGATGACATTTACTTAAATGGTGCATTATTTAAGCGCGTACAAACTATTTACGACAACAAAGACTCGCTTAACGCTGAAGATCAACGCCTTGTAGATTTTTACTACAAGCAATTTGTAAAAGCCGGCGCAAAGTTAAATGACGCTGAAAAAGCAAAAATGCGTGAAATCAACTCGCAACTTGCAGAGCTTTCTACTGCGTTTTCTCAAAACATTTTAAAATCGTTTAAAGAAGATGTAATTGTAGTTACAGATAAATCAAAACTTGCAGGCCTTTCTGAAGGTGAAATTGCAGGCCTTGCAGCCGCAGCTAAAAAAGCAGGCAAAGACGGCTACATGATCACTTTAGTGAACACAACACAGCAGCCAATTTTATCAAGCCTTGAAAACCGTGACTTGCGTGAGCAAATTTTTACTGCATCAGCTAACCGTGCAGCCGAGACCAACGGTCCAATTATTATTGAAGAAACAAACTTACGTGCTCAAAAAGCAGAACTACTAGGCTTTAAAGATTGGGCATCGTATGTAATGACTTCGCGTATGGCTCAAACAACGGATAACGTGTACGGCATTTTAGATGACCTAGCACCAAAAGCAGTTGAAAAAGCTAAAATTGAAGCCGCTTCAATTCAAAAAGTGATTAACGATTCGGGCGAAAGCTTTGAGCTTAAACCATGGGATTGGGCTTTTTATGCAGAAAAAGTACGTGCTGAAAAATACGACCTAGATCCTGCGCTAGTTAAGCCATACTTTGAAATGAACTCTGTAATTCACGATGGTTTATTCTTTGCGATGAATAAACTTTACGGTATTACATTTAAAGAGCGCAAAGACTTGCCGGTTTATCACGAAGATGTAACAGCCTACGAAGTATTTAACGCTGACGGCAGTGCAATTGGTTTATTTTATATGGACCCATATGCACGTGAAGGTAAGCGTGGCGGTGCATGGATGAGTGCATACGTTAGCCAAAGTGGCTTAAAAGGCACTAAACCTGTAATTTACAACGCACAAAACATTCCTAAACCGGCGGCAGGCGAGCCAACGCTAATGACCTTCGATGAAGTGTCTACTATGTTCCATGAGTTTGGTCATGCGGCGCACGGTTTATTCTCAGACGTTAAATACCCAAGCCTAGCGGGTACAGCTACAGCCCGTGACTTTGTTGAGTTTCCATCACAAGCACACGAAGATTGGATGATTGAGCCTACAGTACTTGCTAACTACGCTAAGCACTACAAAACAGGTGAGCCAATTCCTAAAGCATTACTTGATAAAGTACTCGCTTCGCAAAAATTCAACCAAGGTTTTGGTACCACTGAATATTTAGCCGCTGCTTTACTTGATATGGAATGGCACTCGTTTGGTTCAGATAAAAAAATCAGCGATGTACAAAAGTTTGAAAGCGATGCGCTAAAAGCACACGGTATTGATTACTACCCTGTACCACCGCGTTATAAGTCAAACTACTTTAGCCATACTTTTGCCGGTGGTTACTCTGCGGGTTACTACGCCTACCTTTGGACTGAAGTATTTGCAGCCGATGCATTTGCGCATATGGAAAACAATGGTGGTTTAACGCGTGAAAACGGTGACAACTTCCGTAAAGAAATCCTATCTAAAGGTAATAGCCGCGACTTAATGCAAAGCTACATTGAGTTTAGAGGCCAAAAACCAACTACAGACGCACTACTTAAGCGCCGTGGTTTAGTTGAGTAAATAACTTAGTTTATTAAGCTCACTTTTTATAAAAGCCCGCTTGCGGGCTTTTATTGTTTATACCCCTCTGCATAACAGATAAACTTAACTCAATATTTTTTAACAGATGATGGTTATGCAGTACTTATTTGCAGTCACTTTGCTTTGGGCGTTTTCGTTTAGTTTAATTGGTGTGTATTTAGCAGGCCAAGTTGACGCATGGTTTAGCGTTTTAATACGTATAGCGTTGGCAACACTGATTTTTTTACCTTTTTTAAAACTCAAAAATACCCCAAAACCCGTTGCACTTAAACTTATGCTAATAGGCGCGGTGCAGCTAGGCGTAATGTACAGCTTTTACTACCATTCGTTTTTATATTTAACCGTGCCAGAAGTACTGCTATTTACAGTAATGACGCCACTTTACATTACACTTTTAAACGATGGCTTAAACAAACACTTTAACCCCCGCTTTTTTATAGTCGCCTTAATAGCCGTGCTAGGTGCTGTGGCTATTCGCTGGGAAAACCTAAATAGTAACTTCATTATGGGGTTGTTACTCGTTCAAGGCGCTAACCTTAGCTTTGCGACCGGGCAAGTTACTTACAAGCGTTTAATGGCAAATAATAAACTTGATGATAAAACCGTGTTTGGCTGGTTTTTTATAGGCGCACTTATTGTGGCTACAATATGTTATGCGTTATTTGGTAATTCCAACAAATTACCAAGCACTTCTACTCAATGGGGCATACTTATTTACTTAGGCGTTATTGCATCGGGCCTTGGTTACTTTTTATGGAATAAAGGGGCAACCAAAGTAAACGTTGGTGCATTAGCGGTAATGAATAACTTGCTGATCCCAGCCGGAATTATAGTTAACGTACTCATTTGGAATAAAGATGCAGACATTATAAGGTTATCTATTGGTGGGGCTATTATGTTGGCAGCACTAATAATTAATCAAATAGGTACAAATAAACAGAACGTCACATCAATGTAGCTAATTTGTCATTAAATCTGGTTAGGGTTGAGGAAAATAACGTTAAGGAACAAACATGAAACATCTCACCCTAATAATGAGCTCTTTAGCACTTACGCTTCTAAGCGGTTGCGACGACGATGTAAAAGTAGTCGAAAAAGACGTTGTTTTTACCAACACTATCGTCGAAGTTGTCGAAGTGCCTACCCCTGTTATTGTTGAAGTGGCAAAAGGCGATACGCCAGACATTCAATTAGGGACTCGCGCCGATTACCTTATTAATGATATGGCACAGAGCGATTTAAAAACTAAATTAGAATCGTGTAAAGACGGCCCCTTTTATAAAACCGACTTTTCTATTGGGCATCGCGGCGCCCCTATGCAATACCCAGAGCACACTAAAGAATCTTATACTGCCGCCGCGCGAATGGGCGCGGGTGTTATTGAGTGCGATGTTACATTTACAAGCGACAAAGAGCTAGTGTGTCGCCATTCACAATGTGATTTACACACCACTACTAATATTTTAGCCATTCCTGAACTTGCTGCTAAATGTAGCGCCCCTTTTACACCCGCAGACTCAGCAAGTGGCACGCCGGCTTCAGCTAAATGTTGTACCAGTGATATAAGTTTAGCGGAGTTTTTAACGCTTGAAGGCAAAATGGATGGGGCTAATCCACAAGCCACTTCAGTCGATGAATACATGCAAGGCACGCCCAGCTGGCGCACAGATTTATACGCCACAAGCGGTACTTTAATGACTCATAAGCAAAGTATTGAATTGTTTAAAGCGCTTGATGTAAAAATGACCCCGGAGCTTAAATCGCCGCAAGTAAGTATGCCTTTTGATGGCATGACGCAGCAGCAATATGCTCAAAAAATGCTTGATGAATACACCCAATTAGATGTACCGAGTAATCGTGTTTATCCGCAATCATTTAATCTTGATGATGTTAAATACTGGATAAATAACAACCCCGACTTTGCTAATCAAAGTGTTTATTTAGATGGGCGCGACAGCGAAGCGGGATTTGATCCAAGTAACCCAGATACGTGGCAGCCAAGTATGGAAGAACTGGTTACCGATGGCGTTAAAATTTTAGCGCCCCCTATTTGGATGATGTTAAGTATCAATAACAATAATGATATTGTGCCTTCTCAATATGCTATTAATGCAAAAGCCGCAGGCCTTGAACTTATAGCATGGAGCCTTGAGCGCTCAGGACCACTTAACGAAGGCGGTGGTTATTACTATCAATCAATAGCGGATGTAATAGATAACGATGGCGATATGATGACAGTTGTTGATGTACTGGCACAAGATGTCGGCGTTATGGCTATATTTTCTGATTGGCCAGCAACGGTAAGTTATTACGCTAGTTGTAATAAAATGCCAGCAAGCATTTAAAAAACCAGTATCAGTAGTCGTTTATTTTTTTGCGCTCAGTTACCATAACCTTATTAATTATTTAACTGAGCGCTTTATGATAGTCCAACACCATAATACCGACCTAAACACACCCACTGGTTTAATGCGAACCACCGTTTACCGCCCGCAAGCACAGGGCCAATACCCCGCTATTATTTTTTACTCAGAAATTTTTCAGCAAACAGCACCAATTGCTCGCAGCGCCGCTATTTTAGCAAGCCATGGTTTTGTGGTGTTAGTTCCTGAGGTATTTCATGAGCTAAACCCTATCGGCACTGTACTTGCGTACGACGATGCAGGTAAAGATAAAGGCAATGCCGATAAGTGGGAAAAGCCACTTGAACACCACGATAGCGACACACAAGCGCTTATCGACTTTGTAAAACAGCAAGATTACTGTACAGGTACGCTTGGGGCTATGGGTGTATGTATTGGTGGGCATTTAGCTTACAGAGCCGCGTTAAACCCACATATAAAAGCCGCATTTTGCTTATACGCAACCGATATTCATAGTGATACCTTGCCTGCTCAAGCGGGAAATAACTCATTTGAACGCATGGCCGATATTCAAGGCGAAATACACTTTATTTGGGGTAAACAAGACCCACATGTACCCAAGGAAGGCCGTAGCAAAATTTATCAACAATGTGTAGCTACGGATATTAACTACCAATGGCAAGAAGTAAACGCGCAGCATGCGTTTATGCGTGATGAGGGCGAGCGCTACGATGCAGCACTTGCAATCACTATGTATCAGCAAGCTGTTGCGTTATTTAGCCGCACGCTTTAACACAAAGCTTTTTAAACGCTTTTCAGCATGCCCAACGCGGTGTGCTGTTTTACAAAATACGCTTTTAAGTAATCAATAAACAGCCTAAGTTTTTTAGAGCCTGCTGCCCCTGGCGGAAACACACCATAAAGCTCTATATCTTTACTTTTATAGTCATCAAGTATTATTTCTAGCAGCCCAGCTTGTACTTTAGGCCACGCGTCATAAAGCGGAATACGGCCAAGCCCGTGCCCTGCCTCTACAAATGCAGTACGAGCCGCCGCATTGTTAGTGCTTAAGCCGCCTTGCATTGTAATCTCGTGTTTTTTGCCCTCTTTTTGAAGGGTTAATGTTTTACTGCCCAATTGATAAACCACCCATTTATGAGCAACTAACGCCTGTGGGGTATTAGGCTTACCAAAATATTCAAAATAATCTGGGGAGCCACATATGCAAGTGCTCATTGTGGTTAATTTAGTCGCTTGTAAGTTAGAGTCACTTAACGCAACACCACGTATGGCAAAATCAAAGCCATTTTTAATAATATCGACCACGTCATCGCTTAGCTGTAAGTCTATGTCAATTTTAGGGTATTGGCGTTTAAACGTATTAATCGCGGGCACTATTAATTGCATACCAACATTAACCGGGCAGCTAATTTTTAATAAGCCCTGCGGTTCACTTTTAATATTTTCTATTTGCTGATTAGCCGCATTGGCTTGCTCTGTGATCACTCTACAGCGCTCGTAATAAGCGATGCCGGCTTCGGTTAGCGCCATTGTGCGGGTTGAGCGGTTAAGCAATGTTACTTCTAACTGTGTTTCGAGTTTTTTTAAATGATAACTTGCCACAGCACGTGTTAAGCCTAACTGTTTAGCTGCGGCTGTTAAGCTACCCTGCTCTACTATTTGTGCAAACACCACCATACTTTTAAGTTGCTCAAACGACACTTTCATAACAAAACCCTGCTTTTGCCTATTCAATACCATTATTGTATCAATAATTAAACCAATAAAGTTGAATTTATCATCGTTGTTTAAAGTCTTTTAAGTGCATATAGTATTTACAACGCTTTGGTGAAAACCAAACCTAATTAATTTACTCAATAATCGAAGGAATATTGTCATGGCTAAAAAAATACTTATGGTACTTACGTCACATTCGGAGCTTGGTAACACCGGTGAAAAAACAGGTTTTTGGGTAGAAGAATTTGCAGCCCCTTACTACGCATTTGTAGATGCAGGCGTAGACGTAACACTTGCTTCACCTGCGGGCGGTCAGCCACCTATTGACCCTACAAGCACACTTGCTGATTTTGAAACAGATGCAACTAAGCGCTACGATGCAGACAGCGCGGCACAAACTCTAATGGCAAATACTAAAGTGCTAAGTGAAGTAAATGCGAGCGACTTTGACGCGGTATTTTACCCAGGCGGCCACGGCCCGCTTTGGGATTTAGTAGATAACACAGATTCAATTTCACTTATCGAAGACTTTGTAAAATCACAAAAACCAGTGGCAGCGGTGTGTCACGCTAGTGCAGCTTTTTTAAATGTTAAAGATGCAGACGGCAATGCCTTAGTTGCAGGTAAAAAAGTAACAGGCTTTACTAATTCAGAAGAAGCCGCAGTGCAGCTTACCGATATCGTGCCATTTTTAGTGGAAGACGAGCTAATCAAAAAAGGTGGCGATTATCAAAAAACTGACGACTGGGGTGTATTAGCGCTTGAAGATGGCTTAGTGATCACAGGTCAAAATCCAGCAAGCTCTGAACAAGCCGCTAAAAAATTATTAGCTAAACTTAGTTAATTAAACTTTAAAGAGCGGAAATCAGTACCGCTCTTATACTTTTATAGCACTGGCATTAAATCGCTTTTAATAGCTAAACCTAACTCCTATACTGGTACAAAATAATTCCACTAGGACGTTTAAATGGCCGCTAAGCCTTCATCGTATTCACTTATTAGTAGTACACGCTTTGCAATATTCAGTATTGTATTTATTTGCTTAATATTACAGGTAATTAATAGTTTACCGGGTATTACATTAAATGGTTTAGGTATCTATCCCCGAAGCGTTCAAGGCTTAATTGGTATTTTATGCGCCCCATTTTTACACGGCAGTTGGTGGCACTTTGCAAGTAACATGATCCCCTTTATTGTATTAAGTTTGCTAATTTGCCAATACAGCGTAAAACGCTTTTATAACGTGTTTATATTTACCGCACTAGTTGGTGGCCTTTTAGTTTGGGCTTTTGGCCGTAGTAGCTTTCATGTTGGTTTAAGCGGCGTTATATATGGTTTATGGGGCTTTATACTTTGCTACGGCGTAGTTAGGCGCTCATTCAAATCTATTATAATTGCAATAGCAGTTGCTGTGCTTTACAGCGGATTTATTTGGGGCGTATTACCACAGCGCTTTCATGTCTCGTTTGAAAGCCACTTATTTGGTGCATTAAGCGGGTTCTTTTTAGGTTATAAGTTAGCAAAATCAGATCGGTTAAAGGGCGTTTAGTCACCCTTTAATTACTCTCTTTTGCCCTTATTTATTATTTATCAGTCAATATTTTTCAACAATTGAGGTTTATATGAGCAACGATAACGAATACACGCCAGCAAAAGTTTGGACGTGGGAAAGTGAAAGTGGCGGTAAATTTGCAAATATTAACCGCCCTATTGCAGGCGCAACTCATGACAAAAGCCTACCAATTGGTGAGCATGCATTTCAGCTTTACTCATTAGCAACACCGAATGGTCAAAAAGCAACAATCATGTTTGAAGAGCTTTTACAGCTTGGCTGCACCGATGCTGATTACGACGCCTACTTAATAAATATTAGTGAAGGCGATCAGTTTGGTTCTGACTTCGTTGATATTAACCCTAATTCAAAAATTCCAGCATTAATGGATCATTCAACAACGCCCCCTACCCGTATTTTTGAATCAGGTTCAATACTTCAATACCTAGCTGAAAAATTTGATGTACTTATTCCACAAGATTTACAAGCTAAAACGCAGTGTCGTAACTGGCTATTTTGGCAAATGGGATCTGCCCCCTATTTAGGTGGCGGATTTGGCCACTTTTATAGTTATGCTCCGAATAAAATACAATACCCTATAGACCGTTTTACTATGGAAGTTAAACGCCAACTTGATGTACTAAACCGCCATTTAAGCGAAAACGAATACATGGCAGGCGAGGAATACTCAATTGCCGATATTGCAATTTGGCCATGGTATGGCTCACTAGTACTAGGGGATCTTTACGATGCAGCCGAATTTTTAGATGTAGCTTCGTATACGCACGTTATGCGCTGGGCTAAGCAAGTATCGCAGCGTCCTGCTGTTAAGCGCGGACGCCGTGTAAACCGTGTTTGGGGGCCTGAAGAAGAACAAATGGCAGAGCGCCATAACGATAGCGACTTTTAAAAACTAAATCGTATAGTCAATTTTTTAAAGGCCCATAGTAATTATTATGGGCCTTTTTTATTAACGACACTTTTTTCTTTTAAGCTCATAAACTATATTTATTTTTATACCAATAATTAGCACCTTGCGAATAAAAGTGTTTAATACATTTTTATCACTAAAATAAGGTGTATTTTCTTCAAAGCTACAATATTAATAAACGTAGCTTTTGCATAAGGTTTTACTTAGTGCCATATAGAAATTTAAATAGTGAAGAACGTAGAGAAGCAGTTAAAATTTTGTACTCTAATGCTATTTCAGGCATTGCTATTTCCACTGTTGTAAGCTTTATACTGGTATTTGCGTTTGATTTGAGCAACCAACAAACATCTCATGAAAAAGGGGTGTGGCTAACTATTATGATTTCCATATTAGCCGCACGCGCTATAGATGTCATTTGGTTCTTAAAGGATAAAAAAAGCAACCCATTATTTTATGCAAATAACTACCTAAAGCGTTTTTCAATTGGATGTATTTTAACTTCTATTTCATGGTGCGGTTACGCACTTTGGTTTCATAGCAGCTCATCCACCATAGAAATAACAACTACCATTGCTATTTTATCTGCTTTTGCTGGCGGCTCTGCCAACTTGTTATCTGGAAGTAGAATTACAGCCGTGCTTTATAGCTTTATTTTATTAGCGCCCTACTCTTTTTTATTAACGCTGTCTGATGATAACTATAATTATGTTTTAGGTATTTTGGGATTAACCTTTACCGCTATCATGATAGCTTCATCTTATAAGTCCGCCACATTTACACAAAGCGCAATAAAGTTAAAAAATCAAAATAGAGAATTACTCGATGAAATGGAGGATAAAGTAGAACGAAGAACAGAGGAAATCTATCGTTTATCAAACACAGATCCACTTACAAATCTTTTAAACAGAACCGCATTTTTAAAAAATGCAAATAAGCGCTTATGCGAAAACCCAGACGAGCCATTTGCTTTATTATTTGTAGACTTAGACGGGTTTAAGCAAATAAATGATACTTTAGGACATAAAGTAGGTGATAAAGTTTTAAAAGAAGTCGCTCGTAGAATTAGTAACGTATGCGATCAGCAACTCTACAAATGCAGATGGGGTGGAGATGAATTTTTAATTTTGACTCAATACCAAGATACACCACAGTTAGTCGAATTTGCTAATAATGTACTTCAAAGCATTGGTGCCGAACATGAAAAATACAAATACCAAAAGTGGGTATCTGCAACAATTGGTATAGCTAAGTACCCTGAACATGGCGATAGCCTCAATACTTTAATTCGTTCTGCTGATATTTCTATGTACCATCAAAAACGCATAGCAAAAGGTAGCGTCAATATATATAACGACTCCCTTAAACTCAAACAAGAGCGAGAAAACCTATTAAGTTACCGATTAGCGAGTGCAATAAAAGAAAATAGTTTAAGGCTCGTTTTCCAACCCATTGTTGATAGTAGAACAAATAAAGTTACGTCATTTGAGTCACTATTACGCTGGCAACTTGATGGAGAAAATATTTTTCCCGACGAGTTTATAGCAATTGCGGAACAATACGGTTTAATTACCGAACTAGGGCTTTGGGTAATAGAGCAAGCATGTGTCCAGGCTCAAAAGTTTAACCACTTAGAACCTCACATTGCAGTGAGTGTCAATGTATCAGTCATTCAACTCCAAGACCCTGAATTTGTGACTAAAGTTGTTAATATAGTAAACATTTATGACGTAGAGCCTAAAAATTTACATATTGAAATTACTGAATCTGTATTTGCAGAAGACAAACTCACGTTTTTAACCGCTGTAAAAGCACTACAAAAGCAAGGTTTTTGTATCTCAATTGATGATTTTGGCACTGGGTATTCATCGCTTTCTAGCATGTTAGATATAGGTGTAGATATAGTAAAAATAGATAGAAGCTTTATTCAGAATATGGATAAACGTGGTTTGAGCATTATTCATGCGATAGTTCAGATGGCCTCTTCGCTCGATTTTATGGTGGTTGCAGAAGGCGTAGAAACAATAGAGCAATCCAATACGCTTACGGATATTGGCGTATCTCACTTACAAGGTTACTACTTTTCAAAGCCTATGGAGCAAGCATTTGTAAACTCATATTTAAATGAGCAAAATAAGCTCTGTAGCTAGTTTTTTAAGATCCTGCCTCAAGCCCTTACTTATAAACACATTTCATTAAACAAATTATTACAATTACTTACACTGAGGAAACCTTTTATAGCGTAGTCTAATTGCATCTTAATCATTACAGTTTAACTTATTTGTAGTGGTACTAATTTTTGTAAAAGGATTTAACATGCTAAAGCCTCTTTGTTACTCACTCGCCATTTTACTTACACCAGCAAGCGTTTTTGCACAAACAATGGTAATAAAAACAACAGATGAATTGATCACTACCGATTCTCCCACTCTATTCGCTTATAACAAAGAGTCAAAGCAACTAGAGGTAATTAATTTACTAACCTCAAAAAGTCATGAGCTAACTTTACCTAAAAATGCTTTTGGTTTTGATGTAGCCACTATTGCAAATACAACAGATAAACAGGCGCTAGTGTTAACTGAGAGCGGTGTTTATAAAAGTACAGCAGGAGAAGCTGAGCTTTTATTTAATTACAGTTCAGTGATTAGCCAATTGAAAGTAGATAAATTTGAAAAAATAAATTTTGTTTTTGATGCCAATAATGATGGCCTTAGCGATATTTTAATTCCCGACTTAACTAGTAGTACCTTGTATATTCAAAATAATGAGGGAGCATTCAAGCCAAATAGATTTGAACAAGCAGCTGAGTATAATGGACGATTTTCAGAAAAAGGGCTCGCTCTTGAGGTTAATATAAACAACCAACCCGTTATTATTGATTTTAATAAAGACGGTGTAAGCGACTTAGTTTTTGCAAGCGACTTTGGTGCTAATGTATTGCTAGCGAATGCACAAGGTTATGCCGATGCCTTAACCCCTATTAATTTTAATATTGAACTAGGCGAACTAAGTAACGGCGAAACGCGAAAAATTAAGCAGCTCTTAGATGTAAACAACGATGGACTTTTAGATTTTACTACTAGGCAATTTAAACCAACACAAGGTATGGACTCACTAGACATTAAGATAGCCCATACTTTATATTTAGGAAATGAAGGCGGCTTTAGCGCAACGCCTATCAACTTATTTGAAACACAGGGCCCGAGCGAGTTATTGCTAAAAACAGACTTTAATAACGATGGCTTAATTGATTTACAAAAAATGGATTTAGATATTGGTTTAGGCACTATTGCATCAATGGCTATGGGCGGTGGTAGCACAGATGTTGATGTAGAGATGAATTTATACAAACAGCAAAGTGATGGCTCATTTGCAAGTAAGTCAGGCATAGAGCTCGATTTAGAAATGGAAGTAGGTATGAATGGAGGTGAGTCATCACCAGCGCTCTATTTAGGAGATATAAACGGCGATAGCCAAATAGACGCTGTGTACAAGTACAGTAAAAAAACACTGCATATTTATTATGGAGAACAAGACTCTTTACTTAATAAAAAACGTAAAAAACTAAAATTAACACTTCCCAAAAATAATAAAGATATTTTGCTGGTTGATATAAACCAAGATGGTAAAAAAGATTTTGTATTTAAATTTACAGAAAAAGATGGCACCAGCAAAATCAAAACACAATTAAATTAAACATTTTAAAAAGCCAACAAAAAAAGCTCGGCAATGTTAAACACATTAACCGAGCTTTGGACTTAAGACCTAAGGATAAACAGTCAGCTTTACCTCAAGTTATAACACCTAAGCAGTTACATTCAGCAATGAATCGCCTTCACTTAAACCAAATTTTTCTTGTACTGAAGACAAGATAGACTCTTTATCTTCATCAGATAGCTGGCTTGAATATTCAGTAAGTAACTCATCTAAGTAACTTACTACTTCGTCAGTATCAACAGACTCTAATGAGTTTTGTGGCGGTGGCGGCGGGCGTTGCCCTTCAGGTCGTCCTGCATCACCAATGCTTTTAGCATCAAATTCAAGCTCACTCATTAAATCGGCAAGCTCTTTTGTAGGCGAAATACCTTGCTCTTCAAATGCAGCTTGAATACTTTGCGCATCTTCTGCACTTAAGTTTTCTGGATCAAACTCAGCAAGTGTTTCTTTTACAAAGTCAGTTTGTTCAGTGGTTAAAGCACTCACTTGGCTACTTTGTTGAGTCATAAAACTCGATGAACTACCAATACTGTTGATCATTTTAAATCTCCTTTAACGACTACGACGTGGTGGCTTATGTTCACTTAATTCTTGTTCGCTAATTTCGCCATTTCCATCAGCGTCTATTTCATCGAAAATAGTTTGCGCATCACCTTGTGGTGGCGCGCTTTCACTAAATTCAGCAAAGCTTATAACACCATCGCCATCTGTATCTATGCTTGAAAAGTCAGGTTTAGGTGGTGGGTTATCACCGCCTCTAGCGGCCACATTGGCAGAAAAAGCCACTGATAATAATGTAACAGCTGCAAAGATTGAAAAATTTTTCATAGTGGTAGCCTTGCGTAAAATATTAATTAGGGTGTATTTATATATTACGCTTGAAAATAGCAAACAATGTGCAAACAATAAGGAAGTGAAAATAAACTCGGTTTTTATCATGTTATTTTTACCTTAGTCATAATTTCGGTTATTGTGCACAGTATAAAAACAGCTAGCGTATACTGTTAATACACATTACAAATATTTAAGGACTCTTTAAATTACATGTTTAACCTTCCAATTTTTCTAGTAGTACAACTGTGAAAATACCTAAACGCTTACAACCTCTTGTTGATGATGGTTTAATCGACGAAGTGATCAGCCGCTTAATGAGTGGTAAAGAAGCCGATGTATTTGTAGTACGTAGTAGTGGTGAAATTCGCTGCGCTAAAGTTTACAAAGATGCTGTTAAGCGTAGCTTTAAAAAAGCAGCCCAATATCAAGAAGGCCGCAAAGTAAGAGGCGGACGGCAAGCTCGTGCAATGGGTAAACGTTCAAGCTATGGCCGTCAATTAGAAGAAGAGATTTGGCAAAATGCTGAGGTAGACGCCCTTTCACGTTTATCACGAGCTGGCGTAAGAGTTCCCGACACTTATTATTGTATTGATGGCGTACTGTTAATGGAGCTTGTGTGTGATGAAGATGGTGATGTAGCTCCGCAATTAGGTCATGTAACGCTTACCCAAGAGCAAGCTATAGAGCAATATAAAATGATGATTCACTACATCAAACTTATGCTCTGCACGGGTATTATTCATGGTGACTTATCTGAGTTTAATGTGCTTGTAGATACTAATGGTCCAGTAATAATTGACCTACCTCAAGCCGTCAACGCTGCAGCTAATAACAGTGCTCAAGCTATGTTTACTCGCGATGTAAACAATATGCGCCGTTACTACGGTGAATTTGCGCCGAGTTTATTAAAAACGCAATACGCTAAAGAAATGTGGGCTTTATTTGAAGAAGCAAGCCTAACTCCAAATACAACCTTAAGCGGTGAGTTTGAAGACAGCACCGAAGCTGCTGACGTAGATGCTATTCTTGATGAAATTCAAGCGGCCGAATATGAAGAGTTCGACCGTTTAGAGCGCATTAAAAACGCTGACGAAGAATAAAAACACCCAATACTTACCTATTGAGGATGTACAAAGCGATACCCCACCCCATAAACCGACTGAATCACACTGTCGGTTTGGGTTACTTCATCAAGCTTTTTGCGTAACTTTTTAATGTGGCTGTCTATAGTTCGATGACTCACAATACGTTGGTCTGCATACATAGTATCCATTAAGCTATCACGCGAAAAAATACGATTTGGGTTATTAAATAAAGGTTTAAATAACTGAAACTCAAAATTTGTAAGCTCTATACTGGTTGCTTTGTATTGAACACTGTAAGTACTTTCATCTAGCTTCATTGTTGATGAGCTAATATCTGTAATGCTTGTTAAGCGCCTTAAAATAGCTTTTACACGCGCCACCAGCTCAGCATAGCTAAACGGTTTGCATATATAGTCATCGGCTCCTAATTCTAGGCCGAGTAGACGATCTATTTCCTCTACTTTTGCCGATACCATAATAATAGGCACATTAGAGAACTTTCTTATCGCTTTACACAGCTCAATACCACTTTGCCCAGGTAACATTATATCGAGTAATATTAAGCTTGGTCGGTTGTGCTCAAGCCAAGGTAGCACCTCATTACCGTGATTAATGATGTGTGTTGCGTAATGATGACTTGTTAAAAAGTCGCTCATTAAGTGTGCTAACTTTATTTCATCTTCAACAATAAGTATTTGATCTTCCATACTGTCCTCTAAACCTTTACTAAAGGCAGGCGAATAATAATCGCTAAACCACCTAAACTTGCTTTTTCAGCCGCTATTTCACCCTGATGGCCTTTAACAATATGCTGGCAAATTGATAAGCCCAAACCAGAGCCACCTTCTTGTCGATTTCGAGCGCTGTCAACGCGGTATAAGTACTCAAATAAGTGCGATAAGTGCGTTTTATCAACCCCTACGCCATTGTCTTCTATCGTCATTTCTAAATAAAGCTTGTTTTTAATCTCCATATTACGAGCAGTTAAGGAGATAGTTGAGCACTGTGCGTAGTGCACTGCATTCATTAAAATATTATCAAGCAACTGTAATATACGTGTTTTATCTGCTTCAACAATGGCATGCTTGGAGCTATTTAATAAATAAAAATTTATTTTATGTTGCTCAAATAGTACTTGGTATTTTTGCTCAATAGAATTTAATAATAAACCAATATCAGTTGGTTGTTTGGTGTAGTGCATACCACCTAACTCAGCACTATTTAACATATGTAAATCGTCAATTAAGCGTTTTAAATGCAGCGCCTCGTCGTTCGCAGAACTTATATTTTTATTATTTGGTTCGCGTATTCCTAGTAACATAGCTTCAAGCTCACCAAGTAAAATACTCATTGGCGTTCTAAGTTCGTGAGAAATATTAGCAAGCCAACGTTTACGTACTTGCTCGTCTTTGGCAAGCGTAAAGGCAAGCGTATTAAAGTCTTCACTAAGCTGGCCTAATTCGTCTTTTCGCTCAAGCGAAAGCTTCGTACTGTATTGCCCCTTAGTAAGCTTGTGCATGCCATTAGCAATCTGCTTTACTGGGCCAACTAAATGCCTCGATAATAAAAAAGACAACAATAAAGTAAGTAGCCCAGCAGTAAGTGCTATAAGCCACAGGTAATTAGTTTGCTGCTTTAAAAAATCGAGTTCATAGCCATCCGCTAAGCTTTTTCTTTTTGATACACCTAAATAGGCGATTGTTTCGCCATTTAAAACAACAGGTGTATTTATATATCTTAAGTCGTCAAAAAGCTTACCAAAGATACGCTGCTTATTCTTATCAAGTAATACGTAATGCGCTGCATACTCTGGTGGTGGGCGATGATCTCTTTGCCCCATATGCTGAGGTGGTCTAGGCCTTCGCTCTCCCCTGTTAGACTGCCTAGCAGGCATGTCTGGTAAACTGGGTAAAAACTGGCTTGATTGGAGTTGAGACTCAACCAGTCTTAAGAAGCGTTGATCGTCTCCTATTATTTTTTTCCATGAAGCATTACGTTCATATTGTTTTGCTAATTGCGCCGCAAGTGGCTCTAGTGCCTTTAGTTCTTTTGCATTAACAAAATCAATAACACCTTGGCCGATACTGTACTGAATAAGTACAACTAACCCCGCAATAATGCTAAAAGTAAAGCTAAATAATATTAAAAAAAGTTTATTATGGATTTTCATTAATGCGTGTTTTCAACCTTGCTGGGAAAGCTTTCAAATCGGTATGTTATAAACTCTTTGGTTTGATCGTTAACATACAACGTAGCAACTATTTTTTTGCCTTTGGCGGTCCAATACATATGACCATGATTATTTAAAGTAACCGATACGGTATTTATGCCACTTTTAAATAAGTTAGCAGGTAAATGCAATGCATGTCCGTATATTCGCTGTATTTTAACGCCATTGATATACAGATGGGCATGCCCTTGTAAAAAACCACTACTTGGGTTTGTAGTTGCGCTCATCATTTGTTGCATACTCATTGTATCAGCTGGCGGAACAGATAAATCATAACGCTGCGTGTTTAATACTAAGTTATAACCCGACATACTATCTTTTAATAACGTAAGGCTCAGCGCCGGTATAAGAGCATTATTTGGCACAGCTATAGGCATATGACTATGATCCATCATTTCCTGCTGCGCATAAAGCTTAACGCTAAATAGCATAGTAGAAATAAGGATCAATGCGTATTGAACATAAGGCATATCGACTCCTTAAACGCCTGGCGGCGGCCCCATCGTTTCGCCAGTATCACAGCGACCAATTGAATTATCGGCTAATTGCCCCTTAAAACGCGGCCCTATTTGATAAGGGAAAGCAGGCTGTAATTTACCATCGCTGTCTAGCGTGAGTGTTATATGGTAGTGATAACCCTTACCATCGTTAGTATCGTGGCCGTTATGCTCATCTAATTGAGCACCTGTTACTGTTTTTTGTGCATAGTAATAATCCTCAAAATAGTAACCATCATCAGCATTAAGAGTGTTCCCTGAAAGTGTCGTTACTTCTTCACCTATACCAGGGCCTGCTTCACTTACTTGAGTGCCTTGGCTAATGTCGTACTGGTCAACTAATATACAGCTACGTTCACCTTCACTACCACAGCCTCCTTCGCTTGTTGCAGCGCCATAGTCACGTATTTCCCAGCCACTCACAGCAAGTTGCCCATCACTTTCGTAAGGGCCATAAAGAGGATAGCCATCAGCAGCAAAACCATAAATAGGAGAATGTGCATCGCCATCATCTTCCAATAAACCAGCCAAGCAACTTGTGTAAAAATGATGATGGTATTCACCATTTGCGGCATGCCCACCACATATATCTACATCGTATCGCTCTGCAATTGGAGCCAGCGTATACCACACATTATCACCATAACTCATACCATCGCCCCAGTTAAATATACTGGTACCATTTACCATTAAGCCAACTGTGCCTAAGCCTGTTTCACATGTTTCGGTGCCTGACAAATCAGTAGGGGTAACCGGGAAATAGGCCTCTACACTTTGCTCTGTAGGACAACTGGGCCCTGGCGGCCAATAACCAGCGCCACCTGTATCGTTACAGTATTGAGTACTACTTACATAACCGATGTCTTCACCGAATAAAACAGTTTGTCCAGCAACAGCTGAGGTTACACCATTATAAAAGTCGCTTGTTGCGCGCGGGCGATTGTTTAATGCATCAACCTGTTCTTGTGTGAGGGTAATATCGTACTTTGGAATATCAGTTGTTTGCACGTACATGTATTCAACATCTGTGCTTTCTTGTGTAATAGTAACAAGTTCGGCCGACTGCACATCTTCAACCACAGCACCATTATTTTGTATGTAAGTAGACGTTGTATCGTTGTTAATTATCCAACTTGCAAGCTTTACATCTGTATTTGATAAAGCTACAGAGGATGCAACAACGTTAATTGTAACAGTGTCAATCACAGCGCTGTTTACGCCATCGTCAGCGCTTAATTCAAACACTAACGACTCATCAGTTAGTACTTCTGGCGCTGTAAATTCGCTCGTTAATGTTGTACTTGATGTAAGCGTAACAGTGGTACCTGATGTTTGCGACCAAGTGACAGATACGTCGTCATCGTCTTCAATGCTTGCATTTAAATAAACGGTATCGCCTGCGTAAACTGTTTGATCAATACCCGCATCTACGCTTGGTACACTATTACTAACAGTATCGCTGTCTGTGGTTGTATTTGTTGATTCGCTATTACATGCTGTTAATGCAATACACAGTGCACTTAAGCCAAATAATTTGGTGATGTTTGAGGTGTTTTTCTTATAAAGCGCTTTCACTATTTGAACCTTTTACATTTACGTTTAATAAATAAACTTAACAAGTAAAAGTGCAAACAATGTGCACAAATTATAAAATATTAAACGCCCATATTATGATGGACGTTTAAGAACAAATTTATCTCTTGTGGTTGCGTAATAATCTCCGCCCATACGACCTACTGAATCTAAATTAGTAGGATCTATATAGCCATCAACCAATGTTTCATCTTCAACGCAAATACCAACAATATCTAACAGTATCATTTGTCCGCCACCGGGTTCGCTTGAAAATGTAATCACTTCTCTAAGTTTACATTCGTAGCGTACTTTTGAATCGGCAACACTTGGGACGGCAACCATTTCACTCGCTACCTTAGTAATATTAGCCGCATCAAATTCACTCACATCACTGGCGTAGTTTGCGCAGCTTTGATTCATTTTTTCAACCTGAGCATGGCTTACAATATTAACTACACACTCTTTAGTAGCTAATACATTCGCTAAAGTATCTTTAATTGCTTTATCTCGAGGATTTACCTGCGTAACACTCAGTACTGGCGGGTTACAGCTCGCTACAGTAAAAAAAGAATATGGCGCCACGTTTGCCACTCCATCTTCATTTAATGTACTTACCCATGCAATAGGCCTTGGGCTGATACCGCCTACTAAGTAAGAGTAAACATTTTGGTTGGTATTTTCGGTGAGATCTAAAAACATATTTTTTCAACTAAATAAGAATATCAACATGCCTAATATCTTAATCCGATGAAGGTTGGGGTTAAAGAAGATTTACAAATGAGAAAAGTTAAAAAGTAAAACCGAGCCTTCAGGCTCGGTTTTCAATCCATTTAGCAAGGCGCTACATTATTGAATACTCTGACTTTTGTTTTTAAATCAAATGCAGCATAAGCTGCAACAATAATAAAACACCCCGCAGGCACAACATAAGAAAACGCGACACTGTATGTATCAATAAACACAGCTTGGAATACAGGAACTATCGCTCCACCTAAAATAGCCATTACTAAACCAGCAGCACCTAGTTTTGCATCATCGCCTAACCCATGTAGTGAAATCGCGTAAATAGTTGGAAACATTAACGACAAGCAAGCCGATATACTTACCAGCGCCCATACGCCACTTATATTTGGCATTTTCACCATATAAAAACACAGCAGCATTGCAATAATAGAGGTTGCCATTAACAGTTTGGCAGGACGAATAAATCCCATAAGCCAGGTCATTACAAATCGAGAAACTAAAAAGGTGATCATACTGTATTGTAAAATACTTCCCCCAGTAACTTCATTTGTATCGAGTGCCTCCATTACGTACTGGATGGTAAATGTCCATACACAAGTTTGCGCCGCAACATTAAAAAACTGGGCGATAACACCAAAGCGGTAATGGGTATTTTTAAACAAACGCTTAAACGTTGCACTAAATTCTACATGCTTAGAGACTTTTTTTTGCTTACAAAAATTAGGTGTTTTAGTAAACGCAATTGCCAACCAAATAAAAACCAACACACAAGCCATACCAACATAAGGCACCATAACTGCATCAAGTTCTGCGCTTATAATGCTAGTTAATTGCTCACTATTCATATTTGTGCGCTCACCAGAGGTTGCTGTATTGAGCTTTGGTAAAATAAGGGTAGCGGCTAAAAAAACACCAATGTTAGTACCGACAGGGTTAAATGATTGCGCCAAATTCAACCTGCGAGTTGCACCTTGTTGGGTGCCCATTCCCATTACATAAGGGTTTGCTGATGTCTCTAAAATAGATAAGCCTCCAGCTAACACAAACAAAGCCACTAAAAAAAAACCATAAGTCATTGCTTGGCTGGCGGGATAAAACAAAAATGCTCCGATTGCAGCCATCCCTAAACCGGTTAACACACCTGTTTTATACGAAAAGCGTTTATTGATATATGCCGCCGGAATAGCTAGGCAAAAGTAAGCTCCATAGTAGCTAAATTGTACCAATGCAGACTGCACTGACGACATAGTAAAAATTTTACTAAACACTTTTACTAGCGGATCAGTCATGTTTGCCGCAGCTCCCCATGCAGCAAAGCACAGAACAAGTAAAATAAAGGGAACCACCATCTCCTTGGAGACAAGAGGTGTTTGTGTGTGTGTGTGTGTGGTCATTGCCGTGTCTCAGTTGTTAATGTTAAGTAAAGCATTTAACCAGTTAAATATCATTCCGTCAATAAATCAACTATAGTTATTTATTGACCTCCTGTGACTTATTTATACTCTGTCGTAAATTTAATAATAAGAAATGAACCCGGCAATAAAGCTAATATAGTCGCCAATTACACACACTCGGTGTACAATTAATCAGGTTATTCAAGATAATAACAACTAGGTAGGAATAATTATCAAATCTAAAAACCCTCGACTCTCTTTACAAGAAGGCCGAAGCCAATCTGGCCTGCGTGCTCATAATGAACGCCGAATTATGTCATTAATTCGCCAACACGGTAGTGCTCCAAAAGCTGAAATTGCACAAAAAACAGGGCTTTCAGCACAGGCCGTCACAGTAATTATCAATAGTTTAGAAGCCGAATCGTTATTAATACGGAAAGACCCTCAGCGTGGTAAGGTTGGCCAACCAACCATCCCATTTGCGTTAAATCCAGATGGTGCATTTGGAATTGGCTTAAAAGTAGGTCGTCGCAGTTTTGATTTAACCTTGATTGACTTAGTAGGAAATATACGCGCAACTTTGCACGAAAACTGCGCTTACCCCACAGTACAGAGCTTGCTAACCTTTTTAGAGAAAGGGATCAGCGTACTTAAAATGAGCTTAAGTGACGAATTAGCCAAGCGTATCTTAGGTGTGGGTGTTGCAACCCCTTACGAAATTTGGAACTGGACAGAAGAAGCCGGCGCTCCAAAAACAGTATTGAATGAATGGAAGTCTTTTGATTTTAAAGAAAAAATAAATCAAATTGTACATCTTCCCGTGTATGTATGTAATGATGATACCGCTGCTTGTTCAGCTGAATTAAGCTTTGGTAATCCTGCTCGTTTTAGCGATTTTTTATATATTTTTATTGGTACTTTTATTGGTGGTGGAGTTGTTATAAACGAAACCTTATTTACTGGTAAAAAAGGTAATGCCGGCGCTATAGGTTCATTACCTAGGCCTATGCTTAATAGTGAAGGACAACTAACCTCCCAACAACTTATTATGCAATCATCACTGTATATTCTCGAAAAAATGCTCAAAGGTGATGGCTACAATACTGACATACTATGGAGTTCAAAAGAGTATTGGGGAGACTTAGGCCCCGTACTCGATAAGTGGATAGACCAAGTTGCAGATGGCCTCGCCTACGCGGCATTGTGTTCTTTAGCTATTTTTGATTTTGAGGCAATTGTCATTGATGGCGCCATTCCTATCAATGTCAGAGAAAAAATAGTTTTGGCAACAAAGTTAAAATTGAGCCAGGCTGATCATCGCGGTATTAATCGCTGTGAAGTACAAAGTGGCTCTATTGGCGCCAAGGCTCAATCAGTAGGCTGCGCTAACCTTCCGTTACTTATCAACTTTTCTCAAGATCACGCAAGCCTTTCACACCACTAATATACTTTAAAGTTAAAAAGCAGCCATCGGTAACGTTGGCTGCTTATTTATTTTTTATCAGAGGTAAAAAATTCACTTAAACAATCAAAAAGCTGTACAAAAAATAATAAGTAATAATAGTTGATTTATTATTTTAAGTTCTCTACATTCTATTTACAAATTTGATAACACTGACATGTTTGATTAATAAAACCGCAAATTTGTATACACACACAACAAAGAGAGAACAGAAAAATGAAAGTATCAGCAAAAATGACTCTAATTGCAGTCGCTGTAGGTCTATCCATATCCCCTAGCGTCTTGTCACAAGAGCAACAAGTAGCAAAAAGTGATTTAGGGTTTGAGCGCATCATTGTAACGGGAACATCTCGGCCAAAAGAGAAAATCGAATCAACTAATGCAATAACTACCTTTAACGAAGCAAAGTTAGAGCAATTGGCTCCGCACAGTGTTGCTGAATTAGTGCGAAGTATTCCTGGTTTTCATGCCGAAGACACCGGTGGAGAAACCGGTAACAACGTAGCCCCACGAGGCTTTCCGTTATCAACGCAAACAGAGTTTACAGCACTACTTCGTGATGGTATGACCGTGTTTTATAATCAAGATATTTTATTTACTCAAAATGATCGCTTTACCCGTTTGTCTAATTTTGTGGGCAGCGTTGAAGCTATTCGTGGTGGTGCCTCGTCAATTTTTGTTGGTAGCGCGCCAGCTGGGTTTATTAATTTTATTTCTCGTGAAGGCTCCGATGATACCCAAGGTGATGTGTTTTTTGAAACCAACAGCAACAACCGCCTAGGTGGACAAGGTTGGGTTAGCGGATCAATAGACGATCAGACAACCTATGCTGTTGGCGCTTGGTATCGCAAGGATGACTCCGCACGCGATCCGGGGTATACAGCTAACCAAGGTGGTGAGCTTAATGGTAATATTAAGCACTTTTTTAAAGATGGCAGCGGCTTTACCCGCTTTGAGTTTAATAAACAAAACGATAGATCATTCTTTTTTATTCCTCAGCCATTAATAGGCTCAACCACCAATGCTAAAACAATCCCAGGCGGGATGGATATCAGAGATGGCACCACCGGTAACTCAGCAGGTGCGCGTTTATTAACTCTTAATAACGCCCCAAGCGGCGACATTGATTTGGATATTGCAGATGGTAACTACGCTAATGTGACCTACTTTGGCAATACAACCGAAATTGAAATCAACGAAAACTTAGTCTTTTCAAATCAAATGCGTTATACCGATATGCTAACAACCTTTACCGGCATCATTAACGTAGGTAACGCCGAATCGTTAGCTAGTAAAGCACAAGCTATATATGCTGCAAATACTGATGTCCTTGCAGGTGCCATGGTTGATGGTAACCCAAGTTACGATATACGCGATGCAGGAAACGGCTTTGTATTGGCTGATTCAAGCAACGTAAATACCTACAACACCAATGGATACGGAATAAACGCAGGCTTTTGGCATAGACGTTTTGAAGGCGATAACTTTCAAAACGAAACCAGATTCAACTACACCTTTGATGATGTAGGCGAAGGGACTCTTTATGCTAATTTTGGCTTATTCTTCTCTAATATTAATGGCCATGTTACCGACTATCGAATTAATACTCTGCAATCAGTAGAGCCCCTGCCGCAGCGCTTAGATGTTGTATTTACAGATGCACAAGGTCTTGACATTGCCAGCGGTACTTACAAAGGTATTCAGGCTGGATCACATGGTTTTGCCGATATTGTTTATAGTGAAAATACCCTTGCGCCCTTTGCTGACTTTGAATACGATCTTGAAGATGTGTCGTTTAATCTGGGCCTAAGGTACGAAACCCTCAAAGCAGATGGGGAAGCGCAAAACCAAGCTAATTACACAATTGACAGTTTTGCCAGCGATACTGATACCGTCAATGGGAATATTACCCTGCCCTTTGGTGATGGGACTTACCGAAACTTTGATGTTGAATACAACGAAATGGCATGGACAATTGCAGCTAACTACAAATTTAACGACGACTTAGCGGTATTCACTCGATATGCAGATGGTTTTCGTATGCCTGATGTAGATAAATACATGGCGATTACCAACCTAACTAGTCAAGAGGAAATTAATCAATTTAATAACTCTGAGAGACGCGAAACACAACCAGCTTCAACGGTAATGGCCGAGGTGGGCATTAAATATAACGAAGGTGATGTCGCAGCATTTGTAACCGGTTACTTCGCCGCTGCGGATGATTTATTCTTTAATGTACCTACTGTTGAAAATGGTCAAGTAGTGCAACGTCAAGCCTTTAGAAACACAGAAACCTTAGGTGTAGAAGCCGAATTTAACCTGCAAATCACCCAAGACTGGCGCATTGGTGTATCTGCAACGTACCAATCACCCGAATTTGTAAACACACCAGCGGCGCAATACTTGGATGCTAATGGAAGCTCTGCCTCTATTGATATAAACGGCAACTTACCTGTACGTGTGCCTAAGCACTTTGGCCAATTAACTAGTAGCTATCAGTTTGAAGATTTTTCGTGGGGTATGGCAGCTATTCATGGTAGCTACTCTTGGAGCGGTAAACGTTATGCCGACGACGCCAACACAGCAGAACTGCCTATGTATGGCATGTTAAACCTTGGTTTATCCCTTGAAAACGAAGACGGTTATTACCTTCGTGCCGATGTTAAAAACCTAAATAACTCAGAAGGCTTATCAGAGGGGGATCCTCGCGCAGGGGAAACGGTAGCAGGTCAAGCAACTACATTTAATGCGCGCGTTGTCTTACCTCGTACCTTTAGCCTTACTATTGGTAAGCGTTTTTAATTTTACTCTAATCTAGGGTATCGTCATGCAAAGCGATACCCTCGCAATTTTTAGGAAAATATAATGGAAGTAGTTGCAATTGGTGAAGCTTTAATAGATATACTCTCACATGACTGCATGCACAATAAGGCATCAAATAGCGAACTAGACTTCACACAGTTTGCCGGAGGCGCACCCGCTAATGTTGCTGTAGCCGTAGCAAAGCTTGGTGGTTCAAGTTATTTGCTTGGTAAAGTAGGCAATGATAAATTTGGTCGCTTTTTAATAAATGCACTCAAAATGTATAATGTAAACACATCTTATGTTGGCTTTTCAAAAAAAGGGAAGACGGCACTCGCGTTCGTATCGTTGGATGAAAACGGTGAACGTACATTTGAATTTTACGATAAAGATGCTGCACATTACGATTTACAAATAACCGATTTAGAGCCCTCTTTATTTTCAACACCTAAAATTGTGAGTTTTTGTTCAGGCTCTTTTGCAAAACCTTTAGTATTAAATACAACCTTACATGCGCTAAAACACTTTAAAGAATCAGGCTCGGTTACATGCTTTGACATTAACTTTCGTTCAGCCTTCTGGGATGAACCACTCACAGCTAAATCTGTTATTGAGGATGTTGCTAAAACAGTTGATGTTATTAAAGCGAGTAAAGATGAGCTGATCTCGCTTTATGGAATAGAGCATATTGATACCACTATTAGAAGTTGGGTAGATAGTGGCGTAGCTTTAGTTTTAATGACCGATGGTGGCGAGCCTATTACTTTTTCATCTAGCTCATTTAGTGGTACTTATCCTTGCCCTAAGGCATATGTTGTGGATACCACAGCTGCAGGCGATGCGTTTGTAGGTGGTTTTTTATATCAAATATCTTCGCTAGTGAGTAATAAAACAGAATTTACTGACTGGGCAAATAACTTTACTAACGTTTCAAAGGCTATCGACTTTGCTACTAAATGCGGAGCCAAAACAGTAGCAACGTTTGGAGCCTTTGATGCCCTACCTACATACCATGATATCTCGGCGAGTACCCTTAAATCTTCGTGTCGATGTTAAAAACCTAAATAACTCAGGAAACTTATCAGAGGGAAGTTTCACTCAGGTGAAACGGTAGCAGATCAATCAATTATATTTAATGCGCGCGTTGTCATATCTCGTGTCTTTAGCTTTACTATTGGTAAGCGTTTTTAATTTTACCCTAACTGAGGGTATCGTCATACAAAGCGATACCCTCGCAAGTTTTAGGAAAAGATAATGGAAGTAGTTGCAATTGGTGAAGCTTTAATAGGTGTACTCTCACATGACTGCAAGTGCCAAAATTGCTTAAGTATCACGGTAATTCTCCCTATTTATAATACTTCTTTTATTGGCGACTCATTTTAGTATCACCTTAACATGAGTTGCCTATATCAAAATCGTTTTTACACTAGTCTTCTTTTACATTTAATACGTATTGGTTTTGTCCTATTATTTATAATGCCACGGTTTTAATATTGCCAGTATGAAAGAAAAAATAAACATCGTGTGGTTTAAACGTGATTTACGTCTTAGCGATCATCAACCATTAAAAAATGCATTTAGTAATGGCTTACCGACCCTGTTATTTTATAACTTTGAGCCATTACTGCTCGAAGATGCACACTACAATGAACGGCACTGGCGCTTTGTGTATCAATCGATAGTTGAGTTAAATAATCAGCTAGCGCGTTTTAACGCCTGTGTTTATATATTTAATTTAAATATGAACGATTTACTTGAGTCGATAAAGACGCAGTTTGAAATAGTTAATATTTTTAGCCATCAAGAAATAGGCTTAAACAACACCTTTGAGCGCGATAAGGCAATAAAAGTATGGTGCCAGCATAACCACATTAATTGGCAAGAGTCGCAAACAGGCGCGGTTATTCGCGGCAAAAAAAATCGTAATAACTGGAATGAACGCTGGCAGCAAACAATGCAAGCACCTATTGCTGTTCCTAATTGGAAGAGTATAAAAACAATTACCCTCAATAACTACCAAGCACCTGAGCTGCCAAGCGCTTACACGCAAGATCACGACAGCTTTCAACAAGGCGGCCCGTTGCATGCACGCCAAGTAATGCAGAGCTTTTTTACCGAGCGCGGTAAAGGTTATCAAAAAGGAATATCGAGCCCAAGTTTAAGCCAAACCCATTGCTCTCGGCTTTCGCCTTATTTAGCGTGGGGGAACATTAGCCTTAGGCAAGTGTATCAAATGGCAATTGATGAATATCACTCAAAGCACCCCGATAAAAGAGGCTGGAAGCGCCCGCTTGCTGCGTTTGTATCGCGCTTGCATTGGCACTGCCACTTTATGCAAAAGTTTGAAAGCGAATGCTCTATGGAATTTTTAGCCCTTAATTCGGGTTATCACGTATTTCCGTATCGCGATGATGAACATGTTAAAAACGATATTGAACGCTGGGCGCAAGGTCAAACAGGTATTCCCATTATTGACGCTTGCATGCGCTGCTTAAAAGCCACCGGTTATATAAACTTTAGAATGCGCGCCATGCTTGTAAGCTTTGTAACCCATCATTTAAATATAAGTTGGCAGCAAGCAAGCTTTCCGCTCGCTAATTACTTTTTAGATTTTGAGCCCGGAATTCACTACCCGCAAATTCAAATGCAAGCCTCGGTAACAGGCATTAACACCATTAGGCACTACAACCCAATTAAGCAGTCAGAAGATCAAGACCCAACAGGCTCGTTTATTAAAAAGTGGTGCCCAGAGCTTGAAAAACTCCCTATTGAATATTTACATCAGCCTTGGGAGCAAACTCCAATGGAAGCACTCTTTAACGACTTTAAATTAGGGGAGGATTATCCCGAACCCATGCTTGATTTAACAGCAGCCTCAAAAGAAGCACGCGAACGCTTATGGCAATACCGTGAGCGAGCCGATGTTAAACGCGCCATAGGGAAAATTCTTAAAAAGCACGTTGGGGGTACTCAAAAAGTTACTCGAACAAAAAGTAAAACGGATACTAAAAATAACAGTAAGGCTAAGTAAGCATGGCGCACAAAAAACTAAACTTACCTCAAAAAATGTGTCCTATTTGTAATAAACCTTTTACGTGGCGTAAAAAATGGCAGCGCGACTGGGATAACGTTATTTACTGTTCAGAGCGCTGTAAGCGAAATAAACAGGGGTAACAATTAACTGGCGCCTATTTTGCAACATCATCAGTAATTAGTGCTTTTAAGGCTTTATATAAGTTTATTTTGTAAATAACGCTTAGATAACCTGAAAAGCTTACACTCTAGCAAGGAGAAGATGATGACGATTAAAAAAACGGCAAGTTCAACATGGTCTGGCGACATTAAAACAGGCAAAGGTAGCATATCAACTCAAAGTGGCGCGCTTAATAAACAACCTTATGGTTTTAATACCCGCTTTGAAGATGAGGCGGGCTCAAACCCTGAAGAATTAGTAGGTGCAGCGCACAGTGCATGTTTTAGTATGGCGCTTTCACTTGCATTAGGTGATGCAGGCTTTACCGCAGATAAAATTGATACTAAAGCCACTGTAAGCCTTGATGAAGTAGATGATGGTTTTTCGGTGACGCATATTGCCCTTGAGGTAAAAGCGCGTATTGATGATATTCAAAACGAGCAGTTTCAAGCTTTATGCGAGCAAACCAAAAAGAGCTGCCCTATTTCAAAACTCTTAAATACCGAAATATCACTAGATGTGACACTTCAATCAGCATTTTAAATATTTAGGTTTAGATTACTGTAAATAAAGCACATTAAATTAAAGCCAAGTAAATTATTACTTGGCTTACTAATCATCAAGATACTTTTTTAGAGCTGCTTATACCTAAGACTTCAGATAATAAAGCGATCCCCATGCCAAGCGCGGGCCAAATCACCCATAAGGTGTTTGGTGATGTAATTAAATTAATTAATCCTAAAAACACTAAAGCAACTGCATACTGTTTAAAACTTTGAAATATTGTTGTTGATGTATTCATGTTTATCCTCCTGTTAATGTATAAATCTATTTTTATATAAAAACGAAATGCAAACTCCTGCCAAATGTCATTAAATAGCATGACATTAGTCATCATATTACTCACATATAAATAATCACTTATTACGTTAAAAAAAATATAAGCTAATACTTTAATCTATTTGTGTTAGGATCTACCCTCAACTAACTTTAAAAATAAACATCAGAGGATGAACTAAGTGATCGAAAAATCAAAAGATTGTGAAAAAGTGACATGTAGTAATTGTGCTGACGCCAACGATCTTGAATTTGATTTTTCTATGGCTTTTCAACCGATTATAAACTGTAAAACTCGCCTAATTTATGGCTATGAAGCATTGGTTAGGGGTTTAAATGGCGAGTCTGCTTATTCAATTATTTCAAAAGTGAATGAAGACAACCGCTATGCATTTGATCAGCTTTGTCGTATTAAAGCCATTCAACTAGCCGCAAAGCTGGGCATAACATCAATGCTAAGCATTAACTTTTTACCTAATGCTATTTATAAACCTGAGCGATGTATACGCACCACACTCGAAGCTGCAAAAAAGTATAACTTTCCTATTCAAAATATTATGTTTGAATTTACTGAAGTAGAAAAAATAGAAGACACCGCACACATTAAACGCGTTGTTGATTACTACCGGTCTCTCGGATTTAAAACCGCCACTGATGACTTTGGTGCAGGTTATTCTGGTTTAAATCTACTAGCTGACTTTCAAACAGATATTATCAAGCTGGATATGGCGCTCATACGCGATATTAACAACGACAAAAAACGCCAACTAATAGTAACTCATTGCTTAAATATGTTTCGCGATTTAAACATAACCGCACTAGCTGAAGGCATTGAAACAGTACAAGAATATACATGGCTTAAAAACGCAGGTGTTGAGCTTATGCAAGGGTATTTATTTGCCAAACCAAGCTTCGAAAACTTGCCTGAGGTAACCTACGTTTTTAATTAGGAAAACCTACAATATGCAAACACTTTATTACAATCATTTAATTGCCTTATAAAACTGCATTAATATAACACCCATTCTAGTAACAAGTTTACTCAATTATAAGAAGGGATACTTGCGCTTTTTAATGCCACTCTCTTTGCTTGCACTTAGCTGTGCAGCATCAGTAAACGCTGAACAATCAGCGTCAAAGCAATGGTTTAATACAATTAACTACGCAAAAATTGATTCACGCTATTACAGCGATAATGTGTACGGATTATCTACGCATTATTATTTTGAAGAGCAACAAAGCTCTGGCGTGTGGGATGATTATGGCTACCTAGATACAGATAGTAACATAGGCTTAAATTACTTTAATTCAGATGGTTATAGCCAAAAAGGAATATTTGGAGAAGGCTTTTACGGTAATGCTTTTGCAACCATAGAGCTGCCTAATATTGGCGATACTGATACCTACTCACTTGGTTTAGGTTACTTATTTGCTGATTCGTTAAAGGTATCTGCACGCATGGTAGATTATGAATATGGTGATACGGTTTATCTATTTAAAGCGCAATATAATCATCAAATTAATGACACCGATTACATTGGCTTTACGGTTGAAACTGATGATGAAATAGACTCGTGGGACTTATCATCACGTTACTTTGCTCACCTTTACGATGATAGCTACTTTACTATAAATATTGATTACCTAGATGCTGGCGATGACCCTTTCTTTAATGTGCTGGCAAATTATTACTTTAATAAACATGTAGCTGTGGGTATTGGCTTAAGCGACTCAGATTTAGTTGTTGAGGGTAAATACTTTATTAACGATAGCTACTATTTTAGCGCTAATTACACTGATAAAAATAACTATGACATATACAACCTTAGTTTTGTAGCCCAGTTTTAATAAACAAAAAAAGCCGCCTTGCTGGATTCACTTCAGCTAAATAAGGCGGCCTTTATATTAAAAAATCTATAGCTTACATATTACCTAGCTCAATCATCATCGCGGTATACATGCGTAAATTAAGCTCCAATTGCTCAAGCGTAATAAATTCATGCTCTGAGTGGCCTGTATAACGCTTGCCTGGCATTGAAGGGCCAAACGATACGGCATTATCAAATAGTTTTGCGTTAGTGCCTCCGCCAATTGATACAAAGTCAGCTTGTTCGTCACCTGTAAAATGTTTAAAAATATCGAGCAGCTTTTGTGCGTGTGGTGCGTTATCTAACAGCATAGGTGTACCAATAATGGTTTCAACTTTAGTAAGCGTTACGTTATTTGCAGTTTCCCATTCATTGATAGCGCTATTTATTTGTTGTTTAAGTACGCTTTCATCTTTACCAACTGGGCGGCGGGCGTTAATGGCTAATGTTAGTGCATTACCATCGCGTTCAATTACAGTAGGAGCTACGCTCATTGGGCCCATAAATTCGTGCTCGTAGGCAATATTACCAAATTGCTTACCATGAATATCTAAGCCAATTAACTGGTTTACAAATTTTATAAGCTGGCCATCGCTATTATTTTCAAGTGCGATGTCTTTAAATAACTCACTCAAGTGTGCAATAGCATTAACGCCCGACTCTGGCTCTGATGAATGCGCAGACATGCCTTTAACAGTTATTTTTAAGCTTTTACCTTGCTCTTCAAAATTAAACTCAACTTCACTGAGCGTTTTAGCTTTAGCTTTTAATGAATCAATTACAGCAGTGCTTGCATTGTGAAGTACTAAGCTTGCATCTTCTGGTATTTGGCTTTTAAACGCCCCACCAGCAACATCACTTACATAGACGCCAGTTTGTTTTGAAGTAGCGTTAAATGTAGGTGCAATTAAGCTCCAGCCTTTTTCAGCAACAACCACGGGGTATGATGCATCAATGGTTACTGCATACTTTGGTTGCTCATAGGTTTTCATAAATTCAGTAAGAGGGCCCCAGTCAGACTCCTCGGCAAGGTAAATCATCAGCTCTATGCGGTTATCAAGCTCTATGCCTTTATCTTTAATTGCTTTCATGGCGTAAAGCGCAGTGGCTATGGCGCCTTTGTCGTCTTCGGTACCGCGCCCTACTAATTTGCCAGGCTCTGAGGTATCAATAATAAATGGGCTTTGCTTCCACTTACTCGCATTAGCTGGCTGAACATCACCGTGTGTTACTACTGTTACTTTGTCTGCTTGTTTACCCATACCAATAAGCACGGTATAACCTAGGTCTTGGTAATCAAACCCAAGCTCTGCGGCTTTCATTTTTAATACAGATTTAAAGTTAATAAAGTCTGGGTTTTGTGGTGCGGATATTGAGTCTTTATTTACTGTAGGAAAAGCCACTAAGTTAGTTAGCGTATGTACTTGAGCATTTTGGTAGGTGTTTACAGCGTAATCAGCAACACTATCAATATTTTTATGTAACTGTGCATGCGCGCTAAACGCAAATAAAAGAGCACTGGCTAAAGCTAACTTTTTCAAAACTTATTCCATTTAATTAATAACTAAGAGCTTTAATTATAGCGCCCACACAGCATTTCAAACAGTGCTTTGCGATGGACTCACAACTTATAAGCGTAAAATATTTATATAGCGGGTTTAGTGTAGATAGCAGTATAATGCGCGACTTAAATTTATTTAGCTTAAAGGTTTTAGCTGTGAACCGTCGTAAAAAAATCGTCACTAAATTTCAAAAGAAAGATAAACGCGCTAATGCCAAATTACATAAAAGCGGCAAACCTGCTTATGTATCTAAAGCACAGCGCGAAAAGTTAGCTTTAGAAGCCGAGCAATCTCCTTGTGCCGATGAGCAAAGCACGACTACTGATTAATATTTAGCGTTAAGCCACAACACAGTGATGGCTTAACTGTTCAATAATTATTATATGTGCCTAAAAAGCATAACTTGCACTGATATTAAATGAGCGCCCCTGCCCAGCTAATTGAGTAAACCCCGTGCTACTGTCTTGTTTTAGTGCAGCAATACTTACTCCCCCTAATGGCAACTCGTAAAACTCATCAAATAAGTTAGTTACTTCAGCACTAAGCGTTAGTGTATTAAAGGTGGCTTTAGAGCTTAAATTCACTAAATTATAGCTGTGCGTTTGGCTTTCAAGGCGGTTAAAGTCAACACGTGATTTTGTATCTACCCACTCCCACGACAGCGCATTTTCAAATAATCCTATTTGCTGGCTTAATGTTAGCTTTGTATGCAATGGCTTAATTTGATATAGCGGCTGGTTAGTATCATCGCGCTTACCACGGGTACTTGTAACGTTTGCTGTTAATACCCATTCGCCAAACGACTTAGATTGATAAAGCGACTTACTTACATCGATTTTGGCACCATATAATGTGGCGTCAACATTACTAAACTGCAAAATATTACGTGATGTGTTTGCTAACCCATAACTATTAAAACTACGTACAATATTTGCGTCAATGTAGTCGTTTACATCGGTGTACCACACATTAGCACTTACACGCCAAGCATCATCTTTAGCTGTTTTTGAATATGTTGCACTAATGGTATTTGCGGTTTCTACATCAAGCTCTGGGTTACCAATATAACCATTTGCATCGCCGTACCAGCCAATCATAGTGGTGGCCATATTACTTACACCCCAACTGTAGCGCTCATATAAATTGGGTGCGCGGTTTTTGCGAGCAAGGCCTAATTGCAGCTCGTCATATAGTGTAATTTGGTAATTAGCTAATAAATTAACATCAACAATGGTGTCCGTTTTATTTCTATCGGCATTATTAAAGTCATTTGCCGCCATCGCATTATTAGCAGTGCTCATTGAGCTCATATTGCCCATATCCATCATACTCATGCCATCGTTATAGGCCTGTACTTCATCAACTTGCGTATTGACACGCTCAACCCTAACTCCAGTATTTAGCCACAGTTTTTTATTAATTTGGCTTTCATATTCTGCAAATAGGGCAATGCGCTCACGCTTACCATTATTGATGTTTACATAGTCATTTGGCCCCATCATGGTTGAGCCTTCAATAGCCGGCCACCAATCATCAATGCGGTAGTTATAGTATTCTTGACCAAGCAATAGTGAGCTATTTTTATCAAGCGTAATATGCCATTTAAGCTGCGTGCTTATATCTTGCGAGTCTGTTTCCATGGGCATCATGCCGGTTTTTTCTTTACTAAAAAAGCCCATTTCGTGTTTAACGCTGTGCCAGTTAACCTGCCCTTCAAACTCGCTATTTTCAAAACTGCGCTTATATTGGGCAATAGCGCCGTAACTGGTGTTATCAGTCATATCCATATACTGATTTGCAAACCCTTGGTAGGGAATTTTTTGATGTGTAAGCTTTATAACTAATTGCTGTTTATCATCGCGCATAGCTGCGGTTAAACTGTGGTTTTGAGCACGGTACAATGTGTCAAGCACTACATCGCCGTTACCATTTTCATAACTATCTGCATCGCTAAACGACCCTTGGTAGTTAAAACTAAACGTATCACTTGCTAAACGTGCTCCCACGCCTAGCTTTCGGCCATTATCAATACTACTGTATTTTGCCGATACATAACCTGAGTGCCAGGCTAAATCGCTACTTTCGCCGTACTGTGGTGAAATAGAATTAACGCTTATTACACCAGCAATGTTATCGCCACCTGCGCTTATTGGTGACACTCCAGCAACAACCTTGTAAGACGTTATTTGATTTGCAGATATGTAAGAAAGAGGCGGGTTCATATGATTGGCGCACGCTGCTGTTACATCTGCGCCATCAACAAGTACTTTTACCCTGTCGCCCATTAAACCATTTAGAATTGGCAAGTTAGAGACCCCGCCCGCAGCAGAAAAATCAACACCTAAATTACTAAGTAATGACTCTGAAGAGCCAAGTGATAAATGTTTATTTTGCGCATGCCCGTGCACTTCAATAACTTCTAAGTCGTTATCATCAGCGAGCACCGTAGGCGATAAAAAGCCGCTAATTAGTAGCGCTAAAGGAGAGAGTAAATAAGTAGATTGAATGTTTTTTTTGTGATTCATTTATAATTTATGCCACTGTTATATATGGCATAAATTATATAATGCGAAAGCGCTATTAAAGCGCGACATAATGTCGCACTTTGTTAAGTAACCAGGTGTAACTAACTATTAAGCTGTGCTACGGTTTGCGAAACAACATCTGCACCGCGCTCAATTTCTTTAATCACCTCAGAAACATTAGAAATTAATTCTCTACCTTGTTCAGACGAGTCTGACACTGAGGTAATCTGCTTAGAAATATCGTTTGTTAGTTCTTGATTGTTTTTAACCACAGTCGCAATTTCGTTAGTTGATTTACTTGTACTTGCTGCAAGCTGCCTTACTTCGTCTGCAACCACAGCAAAGCCCCTACCATACTCACCTGCGCGAGCCGCTTCAATGGCGGCATTAAGTGCTAATAAATTGGTTTGATCGGCAATACTGCTAATGGTCGATACAATCGAGCCAATAACCGCTGATTGCTCATTTAGGTTTTTAATTAAATCTACCGACTTAAGCACTTGGCTTACAATTGCATCTGAGTTAGTAATGGCACTTTGTAGTATTTCAGAGCCTTGCTTAGCCGTTTCTACCGTTGCCACTGCCGACTCATGTGCAATTGCTGCTGCATCACTTACTGCAGTGTTGTCGTTTATACGGGCCGTTATATCAGACGCAAACTTAATAATTTTAACAACATTACCTTTGCTATCTAATATGGGGTTATAGGTTGCTTCTAGCCAAATTTCTGAACCATCAGAGGTAATGCGTTTAAATTTTCCAGACTTAAACTGACCTTGTGCTAGCTCGTTCCAAAACTGTGGGTTTTTCTCATAAAATAGTGAGGTACAAAACATCTTATGATGCTGCCCTACAATATCCTTTAAGCTGTAGCCAATTGTTGATAAAAAGTTTTGATTGGCGGTTATAATATTTCCTTCGGGCGTAAATTCTATGGTTGCTAAAGCTTTATCAAGTGCCTTTGCTATCGCTTCTTGCGCCTGCCTTTGTATATAGTTTGCAGTAATATCTGAAGCTATTTTTATAACCTTTGTGACAACACCATTTTCTTCTACAGGAAAATATGTGGCTTCTAACCAAAGCTTATCGCCGTTGGCTTTAAAACGTAAAAAAGAACCGGAAGTCGATTTACCTTGTTGTAGGTTCTGCCAAAATTGACTGTATACATTTGAGTTTGCATATTCAGGTTCACAAAACATTCTATGATGCTCACCTACAATCTGCTCTTTACTATAACCAATAGTCTCTAAAAATAGTTTATTAGCGTCTAAAATTATTCCTTCAGGTGAAAATTCAATATATGCAACGTGCTTGTTAATTGCTGACAAGATCGATTGCTTTTGAATTAATTGAAGCTCCAGCTCTTCAATTTTTGTATTCTTTTGAGAAATACCAAACATGTAAAAACCTTAAGAAATAAATTAAAAGTAATAAAGTGACATGCAAATGTAACTACATTGTAAATATAGGCTTAAAATAGATGATAACCTAATATTTAAAATTCTTATAGCTTCATGCTTTATAAATAGTTTTTTTACTTTTAAGATTATTGGCAGTTATTTATTCTAATTAACATTTAAAAAACCCTGTAAAACCATTAACTTTATGCATGACTCAATACTCTTTTTAAATTAAAATACCCACCTCACTGAACATCTACTCTCACACCAAAATTTAAGTTTATACACGGCACTTCCCTATTCGAAGTTTGCTGTGCTGTTCTATTTTAAAATTATACCTAAGGGATCATTTATGAGCGCAGATGTCACGTCGCCACCGAGCCAATTAAACCGAACTGCTATTTTAGTGGTATTAGCATTAGGCACATTTATTTTAGGCTTATCAGAATTTTCAATGATGCCGATGCTGCCATTAATTAGCGAAACGTTTGGCTCTACACCTTCGCAAACTGGTTATGCTATTAGTGCCTACGCTATTGGTGTTGTTATCGGTGCTCCAATTTTAATGCTTACTACAGCTAATATGCGTAAACGAAAAGCACTGCTAATATTTTTAAGCTTAATGTGTATATCTAACGGTTTAAGCGCCCTTGCGACCTCTTTAGAACAATTAGTTATTTTTAGATTTTTAAGTGGCTTACCTCATGGAGCTTACTTTGGTACTGCAATATTGCTAGCGTCTGATATTGCACCGCAAGGCAAACGTGCCAGCTTTATGTCTAAGGTATTTATGGGGTTAACTATCGCTACAATAGTCGGTGTGCCTATTGTTACTTTAGTTGGGCAAAACCTTAGCTGGCGCTACTGTTTAGCGGGTGCTGCTGTTTTAGCATTTATCGCCTTTATTTTTGTTTATAAAGTGGTACCTAATATTGATAACGCTAAGCCTTCTAACTTATTAAACGAATTTGGCGTGCTAAAAAACAAACTTGTTTGGTCAATTTTAGGTATTGTTATTATTGGTTTTGGCGGTGTTTTTTGCATATATACTTACATTGCCGACACTATCTTAGATGTAACTAAAACAGCGCCTTACACTATATCTATCGCGATGGTAATGTTTGGTATTGGCTGTACATTAGGTAATTACATATTAGGTAAGGCCGCCGATAAATCAGCAATTAAAACTACGGGCTTTGCCCTTATATGCACTATTGTGTTTGCTTTTGCCTACGTTAGTGCAAGCCATAATATATGGATGCTTTATGCCGTAATATTTTTTATTGGCTGTAGTGTAGGTTTAGCCACATTAATTCAATCATTATTAATGGATGTATCACCTGATGGCCACGCTATGATTGGTGCGCTAGTGCAATGTGCATTTAATGTTGCCAATGCGATTGGCCCTTGGGTTGGTGGTATGGCTATTGCTCAAGGTGCAGCGCCTAACGAAACAGGTTATGTAGCGGCTATTTTGTTTATAGGTGGGTTTTTTATGTGGCTATTAAGCTACATACAATTAAATAAAAAGCAGCAAGTAGCACAAACGTGCTAAACACATTTCAAAATAAGACACTCTCAAACATAAAAAGAGCCGCTAAGTAGCGGCTCTTTTTTAGTTACACATTATGCACTGAGTGATTCCATATCAATGACAAACCGATAGCGTACATCCGATTTTTCCATACGTTCGTAGGCTGTATTAATTTCGTCTATGTTGATCATTTCACACTCTGGTAGCACGTTATTCTCGCCACAAAAATCAAGCATTTGCTGCGTTTCTGCTATGCCACCAATGAGCGACCCAGCAACTTGGCGACGACCCATTAATAATGGTACGGTATTTAACTCTTCAACCGGGCCAATTTGACCAACAATAATTAGAGCACCGTCTATATCAAGTAGTGGAGTGTAAATAGAGAGATCGTGCTTAACTGGCACTGTATCTATAATTACATCAAATGCAGACTGCGACTTTTTCATTTCATCATCGTTTGTTGAAACTAAATAATGTTGTGCACCTAGCTCTACCGCATCTTCTTTTTTAGATTCACTGCGGCCAATTACAGTTACTGTAGCGCCCATAGCTACTGCATTTTTAACTGCCATATGCCCTAAACCACCAAGACCTATAACAGCAACACGGCTACCTTTTTTAACGCCCCACTTATGCAAAGGAGAATACGTAGTAATACCTGCACATAATAGAGGTGCGACGCGCGAAAGCTCTAAGCTTTTTGGTACAGACAGCACAAATTCTTCTCGTACAACCACATGTTTTGAGTAGCCGCCTTGGGTCATATCGCCAGTTTTTTTGTCTTTACCAGCGTATGTAGCTACCATACCTTCTCGGCAAAATTGCTCTTCATTGTTATCGCACTGATCGCAACTTTGGCATGAGTCAACCATACACCCTACCGCAACGGTGTCGCCTTGCTTATATTTTTTAACGTCGCTTCCAACCGACTTAACCTTACCTACAATTTCGTGTCCGGGTACAAGTGGGTAACGACTACCGCCCCAATCATTTCGTACGGCGTGTAAATCTGAATGGCACACACCGCAGTATAAAATTTCAATTTCTACATCGTTATTGCGTAAATCGCGGCGCTCAAACGCAAACTCTGTCAGTTCAGAACCTTGGCTTTTTGCTGCATATCCTACTGTTTTCATAATAACTCCATAGTTTGTAAAAATTTAAGTCAAGTTCACATTAACGTACAAGCCGTGAATTTAAACTGACCAAAAAAAAGCCCAACAATGTTGGGCTTTGATTTATATACGCTCTGCTATTTTATTTTTCGAGTAAGGTATTTATTTCGTCAATGATTGCATGAATACGCTGTGCATTTTTACCTAAATCACTACGCCCAACACGCGATTTACTGCGAATATCTACAAAACGCTGATCGGCATCATCTGTAATACGAATAACCACATCATCTTTAAACCCAAACCAAGTAGTTGTATCGGTAGCTTCTACAATACCCGTTGCCGAGTTTGTATTAACCAAAGCAAAACCTAAGTTTTTAACTGCTTGCTCACTTGCCGCTAGCAAATCAGCTTTTGATTGTGCAAAGTTCAGTGTTTTAAGCTCAGGGTACGCTTTACGCTGTTGCGCAGCCGTTTCTTCGCCAGCATAAGCTATAGGGTTAGGCGCATCGGCTCTAAGTGGAGCAACCGCTACAAACTTTGGTGGATTAACTAGGTCTGTCGAAATATCATGAATCGCAGGTACGCTTTTAGCTTTATTCATCATATTAAGCGGCATTGCAATGGCGACTGCAGAAAATACAAAAGCAATTAAACCACTGCTTAGCGTTAACGTTTTACGCATAAATATAGCTTGTAATATTAGCAGCACTAATGCGGCACCACCCGCGTACACACCAAACCTAAAACCGGTAAAGGCAGTGCCAAGCTCAACAAGTCCAAACTTATATAAAGGCCCTGGCAATATAACTAACAAAAACGCAATTAAGCTTACTAAACTCACTAAAACTTTCATTTTAAGATTCCTTTACTGTGTGTAATTTTTATTTTAAATAATCTAACGAGTACACTATACCGCCAAGCACTGCGTTTAGATTACTATTAGCGACCAATTACACAAAAAAGTCCAACGTTGTGTTATTAAAGTTACTTAAATTAGGAAATATATCAACAAGCTCAGAACTAGGAACGCCAAACCACTGCGCTAACGTTGCAAAGTATTGCTCGTTTGCTACTTGTGGTATTAAACGCCCGCCCCCCGTATCTTGTGGGCCATCAAGTTGTTGAGTGAGTAACTCGCCGTAAATATTTTGTCCTTTTACAGCCCCGCCCATCACTATTTGATTCCCAGCCCAGCCGTGGTCTGTACCATCTCCGTTAGAAGTGAGCGTACGACCAAAATCCGACATAGTAAATGTGGTTACCTTATCGCTCATACCAAGCTCATTCATTGCGCTATTAAATTCATTAAAGCCACTAGCCAGTGTATTTAATAATGCTGGGTGTGTTGTTAACTGATCATCATGCGTATCAAACCCGCCCATAGACACAAAAAACACTTGGCGTTGTGTGTTTAATTTAGCTTGAACACTGATTGTTTTAGCCACTGCTGCAAGTTGCTCACTAAAGCTGGTTTCGCTAAATGAAGTAATAAACTCTGGTGCATCTTCTAATGCATTATTCATACTTTGCGTATTGTTAATGGCACTATTTAAACCATTTGCGTAGGCAGTGCCTAGCACATGGTTAGTATTACCTAATATACGGTTCATTATACTCGTTACATGCTCAGTACGAGGCTGGTATCCACCAAAGGCATTAATAGTACTAATACCACTTTTGTTAAGTGCAAACGCATTAGTACTCGTGCCTGTTTGCCATAAATTTGTGCCATCAAGTGAAATATTAGCAGCAAATTCATCATGAACAGCTAAGCGCTCTAAAAGTCGTGCGCCCCAGCCTGTGTTTAGCGACTCTCTTTCACGGCCATACATCCACGATGCTTGTTGGTCATTGTGCGAAAATAAATGCTGAGGAAGTGGCACTGCTTTGTTTTTATAATCATCTAGCGACGTTGGAGTTAATAAAGTACCTACGCCACCTACAAAGGCTAAATTTTGCGATTCAAACACACTTTGTATAGGCGCCAGCGATGGGTGAATACCTACTCCACCTGCAAATTGGTTTTTAATACTCAGCTCAATTGGGCTCGCTACAGCTAGGTTTTGTCTACTTTGCTCGTACAGATTACGTTGCTCTCCCTCAAGCGGTACCAGCATATTTAATGAGTCATTTCCACCATATAAATACACACACACGAGCGCCTTGTAATCACCTAACTCAATAGCATTAGTAGCACCTGTTAATGCTTGTAATTGTAGGCTCGTTAAAGCAGCCGCCGACACACTGCCTTTTAAACATAACGACAAAAAATCTCTTCTATTAATGCTCATTATGCGCTCCTAATTCTGCACGTTAAATTCAGGTGAAATAGCAATCATGTATAACAAATACGATACCCGCTCTCGGTATTGCTCTTCATTAAAGTAAGCATCTAGATCAAGTAAAGCTTGGCGAGTGTTATCGCTCATAGAACCTGCAAAATATAAGGTATTGTACTGGGCTAACAATTCACTTATTCCTTGCTGTTGCAAGTAATTCATATCGTTTTGAATATACACATAAATTCGGCTTGAATTTAAATCGCTGTGCGCCTCTGCAGTGCTCCACACTAAGGTTGAAAAAATAGCATTCATAGTACCAATAAGCGTGGCATCATTTGCTATTTGTAACTCGGGCGCCACTAAACTTTCACTTCTTAAAGTAGCTGTTTGGTAATCAGGTCTAAAAAAGTTAAATACCGACGCAGACTGCAATGGCCCTTGCCCATAGCTATCTACTAAGTTCCATGTTTTGTAATACCCCTCTAACGATTTAGCATCGAGATTTCGCCAAAATTGAACGGTTTTTAATATTGGCTCTTTAATTTTACCTTGGTAACTTAACACTGAGCCAAAATGGCGAGCTTCATCATCTAAGTATATTGCTTTTATAACTGCACTTAAGTCGCCGCGCACACCTGCACCGTTATCGTTAAACACACTAGCCACACGCTCCACATACTGTGGCGTTGGGTTAGAGGTAATTAGCCGCTGAATTAGCTGCTTAGAAATAAATGGTGCAACATTATCGTGATTAAACAAATTATCGAGCGCTATTTTTAGCGATTCCTCAGGACCATAGCCTTGTGGGATAATTTCATCATTTAAAAGGGTTTTTTGTTCACTAGAGTGATATTCGCTAAATGCCTGCATAGGATTAATATAATCGCGGCTTTTACGTTTAAAGGTTTCGCTTCCTGCAAATGTCCAACCTGTAAATACACGTGCAAAACCTTCTATTTGTGTTTGCCCATACGTTGCTATGGTATTGCCTTGGGCATCAAGCTTAGCGCTGCCATCTAGGTTTAACTCTTCAAGCCCAATCGTAAATAGTTGCATTACTTCGCGTGCGTAGTTTTCATCAGGGCGAATATTAAGTGCTTCGTCGGCTTTTTCGTTACCTAAATGACTAAGGTAAGTGCCCATAATAGGTGAAAGCGTTACATCTTCAAGTAAGTCACGGTAATTACCAAAGGCATGCTTTAGTAATAAATCGTAGTAGGTGATCATCCCCTCAGGCTGAGCGGACAAACCACTATTTTCATCCGAAACAACTAATATTTCGCTTAGTGCAAAGGCAACACGTTGACGTAGCTGATCGTCGCTTTGCATAACGCCTTTCCACCACGCATCAATACGGTTTATGTATCTAAAGTCGTCTTCGCCATCTAACTTAACTAAATAATCGCGATGGTAATTAACTGGTAATGCAATTTGCTTATCAAGCCATTGCTGTTCACTTAAACCTTTTGCACTTTGTATTTCGGCAAGTGTTGGCCCCATGCTTCCTTGGTGCAGCAACCTTGCTGCACTGTAATCACTCATACTGTTACGCGCTGTAAAAGAGACTACTTGTGTGTTAGTTGCCCCCTCGTTATCGGTTGCAGTAACGCTAAATGCATAATTAATTGGCTTATAACTAAGTGCAGGTTCAATAGTAATTGTTGCGCTTGTAGCCTCTATGGGTTCGTTAAGTAATACAGTACCCGAGGTTTGCTGCCACACAACACTGCTAATAGTGCCATCTTTATCGCTGGCAGTTGCACTTAGTTCAATGGTTTGGCCTTTGGCTATTTCGTTAGGTATATCAGCAACTGATAAAATTGGGATTTTATTTCCGTTAATGGTTGGCGTATCATCTGAGCCTGAACCACCACAAGCACTAAGTATAAATATTGAGCTTGCGATTAAAGAAATTTTATAATGCATGTAAAGTCGTCGTTATTTGTTAATTATAGTACGTTAAGCTGTACCGAGTTTAATGCAATTATTGAAACACAAAATTTACAATTTGACTCTTTATTTTTTGTAACCGAATCATGAACGCCCCATTAACAATGCAGTTTTAGTGGGGTTTATAGCCAGAGCCTTATTATTTATGAAAACAGAAATTCGCTACCGTTTTGAATCTTCACAAGTTGCTAACAGATTCGTGCATGTACTAAAAGACTGGCCCATAAGCGATGTTAAAACACGCCTATTTAACGGCGGCGACAGTGTAAAAGTAACTTATGAGTATGATGAGAGTGGGTTTGATTATACCTCTGCTGAGCTTGATGATTTAGCCGAGCAACACGATGGTAAAGAGGTTTAACTAATAAAGTGAGTTAATAAGTATTGTCTATATAGCGCCAATGAGATCACAATATCGGCGCACATTTTAAGCCTACTGAGCTTCTACAATAGTAAATGTATTTTGTGACCGCTTAGCTAAATCAAGTACTTCGTAATAATTTAGGCCATCAATTTTTTTACCGATAATAAAATAGTTTATTTCATTAGTCATTGTTGGGTCGCCAACAACATCTTCTGCGCTTTGCACATCAGAAAACTGAATAGCAATTATTGACCCAATAAAAATCATAGAATCTTTAGGTTTCAGTTTTTTTAATACTTTAGTAACCCCCGCTTGGGTAGACTCAGGTGTGGAGCCATCAAATCTAAAGTCATTTTTTGTGCTAACGCATGCACTAAGCATTAATATTGATAATGCGATAAGTAAATGTTTCATATATATCCTTATTTATTATTCGTGATACTTGCGGATCATCGCCACTTTAGCGTTTTCAATTTCGATCACCTCCATCATTACTGAGGTATACTCAATTGGCTGCTTACTTTGTGGGTGAATGCCTTTAGCGTGGTTTTTATAACGAATCGCAAAACCGCTATCGTTAAATATAAAAGTATTGAGTAGCTCACTTTCATACAGGGTATGCGCGCCTAAGTAAAAGCTCATGCCTTTGCGCATTAATTCTTTCCCATCGGCAGTGCGAGAGTCATCAAGCTGATACGGTATGTGCTGATTACCAATATCATCCGTTAACAATGCAAGGTAAGCTTCAAGCTCTTTAGTGCCTGCGTTGGGTGCCTGTGTTGCAACCATTGTGTTGTAGTAATGCTGTGCAAATGCTTTTAAATCAAATGGCTCTTCGGCTTGGGCTGAAAAGGTAGCAACCAATACCAAACCTAATGTTAAAACTAACCTCATTGACTATTCCCTGTAGCTAAAAGTGTTTTATAGGTACATTACCTTAGAAAGTTCAATAATCAAACAAATAACGTTTCATAACTAACACCTACATTTTGCTTTTGACTCTATTGGTTGCCACGCTGTTGGCTGGGTCATCTGGCCAAAAATGTTTAGGGTAACGCCCCTTCATTTCTTTTTGTACATCGCGATAACTACTAGCCCAAAAGTGCGCTAGATCTTGCGTAAGTTGTAATGAGCGCTTACCTGGCGATAGTAATTCCATAAGCAGTGGTAGGTTGCCATTTGCAAGCATTGGCGTACTTGTTAAACCATACACTTCTTGCATGCGCACGCTTAACTTTGCGGGGCCATCTAGCTGGTAATTAATTTTTATATTTGAGCCACTAGGTACCGTTAATCTAAGTGGTAGTAGCGCTTTTAACGCTGTTTGCTGTGGCCAGTCAAAACAATTTTGCAGTGCTTCAAAGTAGTTAAACTTTTTAAGCTGCTCCAGCGTTTTTATATCTTGTAAATACACGCCTAACCAATCATCAGCTGTTTCGATAAGTTGCTGCTCGCTTATTGCCGGGAACGTATCTGGCATAAACTGACTGGCTAAACTCATGCGTATTAATAATTGCTGCGCATCGGGTTGTTCATTAAATAATGCAAAGCCTTGTTTAGTAAATAAATTAAGCCACGCTTTGGCGCGCTCGGTTTTATCAAGCTTTTGCTTACTTGGTTGGCTTGTAAGCGTAATGGCGCCGAGCTTTACTTCGTCTTGATGGATAAAGCGCGCGGTTTTTTCATCAAACTCACAGCGGGTAAGCGTAGTAAACAAATGCGGTAAGTAATCTTGTAGCTCAAATGGGCTAAGTGCGGTGGCTGCAAAAATACGCGTGCCTTTATGGCCGCCCATGCTTGCAATAGCAAGGTAGTCATCGTTATGCCAGAAATCGGTGTTTAAATCAGCGCCCGCACCATTGGCAAGTAAGTAGCCATTGCCGCGTTTTTTTGCAATGCGATCGGGGTAAGCTAATGCCACCAGCAAACCTAAATACTCGGTGTTTAGCTCGCTGTTACTGTCGGTTACTTTTAAACGGCTTTGCCAGTATTTTAACTGCTGTTTAAATACTGGGTGTGGCCTTTGCTGTTGGCTATGTAGCGCTAAGCTTAGCTCGTTGGCGCTGTTTATTCGGCTCTCAAGCAGCGCCACTAAATAAAGTGCTAAGCGATAAATACCAGGGAGTTCTGCCTCAAGCGCTTGCGCTTTTAAAAGCATATGCGCTAAACGAATATCCGCCCCAAAACCCAGCATGTTACTGCCTAACTTTGTTAGCTTGCCTTTGCCGTCGATGGCTTCAAGCATAGTTAGTAAGCTCATTGCTTGTGTGCATTGCTGCGCTGTTGGCGTATCAAGCAAGGTGAGTTCGCTAATATTTGCGCCCCACTGCTTTGCTTCAAGCATAAGTTGGCTTATGTCTGAGGTGAGTATTTCGGGGTTATCGTGGCTATTGCGTCGCTCAAAGGTTTGCTTAGAGCCAAGCCTGTACACCACACCTGATTCTATTCGCCCTGCACGCCCTGCACGCTGCACGGCAGAGGAGCGCGATATACTTTGTGTTGTAAGCTCCGTTACACCTGTTTTTAAGTTATAACTCGCCGCGCGGCGTTTACCGCTATCAATAACAATGCGAATACCCTCAATGGTTAAGCTGGTTTCGGCTACATTGGTGGTAAGCACAACTTTGCGCATGCCCTCAGGCGCAGGAGCAATCGCCGCCTGCTGATTAGCTTTATCCTGCTCGCCAAATAAGATGGCAACTAGGCAGTTACTTGGCAAATCATTAAGGGCCTGTTGTACGCCTACTATTTCAAATTGCCCAGGTAAAAACACCAGCGCACTGCCGCTTTGCTCGTTTAGTGCTTGTTTTATTAAAGGTGCAATAGCATCAAGCCAGCGGCTTTCATCTTTTATGGGTATGTATACTTCGTCTATGGGGTAGCTTCGCCCACTTGATTGTATAACGGGGCAATCAAAAAATTGCGTATAGCGTTCGGTATCAAGGGTGGCCGACATAAGTAGTATGGTTAAATCGTCACGCAGTGCACTTTGAGTCTCTAAAGCAAAGGCCAGGGAGGTATCAGCTGCAATTGAACGTTCATGAAACTCATCAAATATCAGTAAATCAATATCGCTAAGCTCTGGATCGTTTTGTAGCATGCGAGTAAGCATGCCCTCAGTAACTATTTCAAGGCGCGTATTGCTACTTACTTTGCTTTCACCGCGTACACGAAGGCCAACGCTTTGCCCCACATTTTCGTTTTGGCACTGCGCTAAGTAATTGGCAATATTGCGTGCAGCTAAGCGGCGCGGCTCCAGCATTACAATACGTTTAAAATGGCCGTCGCGCATAAGCTGTAGCGGCAGCCATGTTGATTTACCTGCACCAGGCGGTGCTTGTAATAACGTTATAGGGTTACTTTGTAATGTAGTTACAAGTTGTTGATATATGTTTTGAACCGGCAGCACTGCTATTTACCCAAAATTGCTTTGTGTGCATTGTAACAAAAACCGCAGCTATACTGCGGTAGTTAATTGATATATTAAATTAGTTTGATAATGGGCAGTTTTGATTACCGTATATAACTTTTACTTCACCGTCACCATATTCACAAAAATACTTATCAGCATCCATTCCAGACCCTGCCCATTGTTTTACGAGCGGTGAAGCCGACACTGCTGACGACAAGAAAAAAAATGATAAAATCACTAATAAATTTACTTTTTCCATTCTGTATTCCTTCCTTATTTATAATTTTAGAATACCTATGAATAGTATTCCTACTTAAAACCTACATTAAGCTATATCAAAGTTGCAAATTAACCTACGAAAATATTACAGACCGCTCTGTACATTTTTTAAGAACATACGCGTTGCAATAAAAGTAACGCCTCGCTTAAATATATAAACCAATGATTATAAACATAAAATAAAAAGTTTAACTGATTGGTACACGCTTTGCTCCTTTTATACTGAACGTTAATTAAATCTAAGTAAGGAGATACTTATGAACAGCGATCGTATGAAAGGTAATTGGAACGAACTTAAAGGTAAGGCTCAACAAAAATGGGGCGATCTTACTGACGACGATTTAGACAAAATTGAAGGTAGCCGTACAGAGCTAGTAGGTAAAATCCAGCAGCAGTACGGTAAATCTAAAGAAGAAGCAGAGCGTGAAGTAGACGAGTTTGAAAAAACTCACTAATCGCTAACTTCTAAAAAAACCGCCATTTGGCGGTTTTTTTGTTTAATAGAAACCACCTAAATTAAATTGAATAAAGCTTTCCTTAAATAATTTAAAATTATTTGTTTAAATTACGGCTTTGACACTATCTATTTTACAATTTTACAATTTTACGGTGTATCCATAATGACTTAACGAAAAATATTGTTCCTATTTTTTATCTTTAGTTATATTCTTTTATCGCTAATATAACGATCGCGATGGAATAAGTGCGGTTAACTATTAATTTAAAGGAACTTATATGAATAACAATGCTGTAGTGTCAGCTTTAACTGGTGTGACGGATTTATTTGGTGGCTTTTCTCTTCAAAGAGGAGACAATGACAAAAAACAAATCTGGGAAGGAAAAAGTCACATAGCTAATCACTCTTTTGTATCCGAATTACAAATACTGCTTAATAAATTAGGAACATATAAATCAAAAATTGATGGTGATTTTGGCTTAAAAACTACACACGCATTAAAGTTATTCCAATGGAACGCAAAATCGGCCCCGTATCGATTAAAAAATTTAAGGGTTATTAATCAACTGCCAACTTTTAAAGGAAGTACCTCTGGGCAAACTGACAAAGCTACTCGTCGAGAGCTTAATATCTGGGCCGCTAGCAATTTTCGATGTACAGGTGACTTGCTAAGGTTAAGAGAAGCAACTTTTACTAATATAGAGCTTAATCCTAACTTCAAATTAATTGCGAACCAAAATGTATTGAAAGGTGAGTTTGTAGTTTCAGCTACCTTAATTACTGAGATAAAAGCAATGAACATTGAAGCAAAAAAACTAGGCTTAAAATTGGTTTTAAACCAGACAATAAGACAGCTTGGAATTTCTCCAAGTGGCGCTGTAGTAACGCCAGCAAAACGCAGCCAACATTATATTGGGCATGCTTTAGATTTAAATATTGTTGATGGCTCTAATTGGAACAACTCAACCGCCTTTAAAACTAAAAGTGCTACGACTTCAGCGGTTAAATTTATTGATATAATGAAAAAAAGAGGGCTTCGATGGGGAGGCGACTTTACCAGGATGGATTCTCCTCACTTCGATAAGCAGCTCTCAGCTTCAACATTCGACTATGAAGCCAAGCATTTTTTTAACCAATCATCAATTTCAAACAATCAGATGATTCCACTTTTTATATAGGATACTAAAATGAAAAAAATCCTATTAGGGTGCTTTGCCTTTAGCATAATGGGCTGCGCTTGGGTAGCAACAGCTGAACAAACATCTTCAGAAAAACAGTTATGCGATGACTACAATAATGATAAAGCTATTATAATTATAGGAAATACACCATTTGAAGATTCTGAGTGGTATGCAGACTGGTCATCAATCCTCAATAGTTTTGTTATCGCAAACAATGAGTTTTTACATGTATATAGAGCCAGCCAATTAAGACATACAGATTTAAAAAATTACTCAGTATTATTCAGTAAAAAGTCTAAGCAGAACTATCTACTTGAGGAAGTTATTGAGCCACAATCTTATGAATACGTCCTTCTAGAATATACTCAAGCCAATATACCTAAACATATTAATGCCTTTAAACCTGAACAGATCAATACAAATTTAGTGAGCAAAATATGTAATTTATGAGTCTTTAAAATACATAGACTTACGGATAAAACCGCCATTTGGCGGTTTTTTTGTTTAATAGCTTAGTGTTTTAATAAAAGTACGTTTATTTACGCTTTTAATTGGTTACCTATAGGCAGTTGCCTAATGCGCTTACCACAAGCGGCAAAAATAGCATTACACAATGCAGGGGCATAAACCGGTGTTGCGGGCTCCCCAACACCTGCAGGTGGTGCATCGCTTTGTATTATTTCTACTTCTACCTCTAGTGGGGAATCGCTCATACGCGGTACGCGATAATCGTGAAAATTACTTTGCTGTACGCGGCCTTTATCAAAAGTAATACCATCGCTAATTGCAGTGGTAATACCGTAAATAGAGCCACCTTGCGTTTGGTTTTTAACGGTATCGGTGTTTACAACCGTACCCGCATCAATAGCTACCCACGATTTAATCACGTTTAAATCACCAGTATCCGATACCTCTACCTCAACCACTGTTGCCACATACGTTAAAAAGCTACGGTGTGCTGCAATACCTAACCCGCGACCTTTTGGAAGCTTTCGGCCCCATTTACTTATTTCAGCTACTTTTTCAATAACATGACGTAACTTACCAATATCTAATGGGTAAACATCTTTATCGCCGCCATAATTATCGTACGACGCATTTTGCTCGGTTACATCTAATATGCGATCAGGGCCTATGGTTTCGAGTAAATAGTCTTTTTGGTCACGCCCTGCTTTATGCGCTGCTTCAGCAATAAATGACTGAATAGCAAAAGCATGAAAAATATTTGATACCGAGCGCATCCAGCCTACTCTTGTTTTGGCGGGTGCTTCGCCATTTTCTAGCTTTAGATTAGGTGAGTTTATAGGGTTATCGGTAAAGCCTAAGCGCAGTTCAAAGCCTGCAGGCGTCGTTGCCCCTTCTTGAAACGTAGATACAATTGGCGAAAACGCCGTGCGATGTAAGTAAGCCTCAATATTACCTTTTTCATTGAGTGACGCTTCAATATGTTGAGCCGATACCGCATGATAAAAACTGTTCTGAATATCATCCTCTCGCGTCCATTGTACGCGTATGGGTTTACCCACTTTCATTGAAATAAAAGCAGCTTCTGCCGAAAAATCAGGTTTTGATTTACGCCCAAAACCGCCACCTAACATGGTGACATGCACGTTAATTTGGCTCTCTTGCATACCAAGTAACGCAGCTACGGTTTTCATATCAGCTTGTGGGTTTTGTGTTGCAGCCCAAATATCTACGCGGTCTTTATGATACATCGCCGTAGCACAAGGTGGTTCCATTGGTGCTTGAGCTAGGTGCGGCGCATAGTAGTCTGCTACTAACTTATTGCTCGATTTAGCCAATATGTTGGTGGTATCGCCTATTTCGCGTACATGCGCTTGCGGCTCATTCACTGTTTGCAGTAACGACTTTTTAAAGTTCTCTGAATTATAATTGCCGTTTTTACCATCATCCCACACTACTTTTAGTGCTTTACGCGCCTGCCATGCAGCCCAGGTATTTTTAGCAACAATAGCAATGCCGCCTTTTGGCTGAAATTGCGGCGCACCTTTTGGTACAGGCATTTCAATAACATCAACTACACCATTAATTGCTTTAGCGGCGGTGGCATCAAACGATTTAACCACACCACCTACTACCGGTGGGCGCTCAATAATAGCCACCAGCGCTTTTGGCTCGCGAACATCAGCAGCAAATGTGGCTTTACCGGTTACTAAATCGGTTAAATCTATGTGCGCCATACCGGTATTTATATAACGCCATTCTTTGCGTGTTTTAAGTGTTAACTTATCAACTTCTGGTGGCGTTATTGTAAGCGCTAAGTCGATTAAATCTTTATAAGTAAGCGATTTACCTGAGCTGTGTGTAACCACGTGTTGATTGGCTGTACAGGTTTGCGGCTCAACTTTCCAATATTTAGCGGCCGCGTGCTGCATCATGTACCGTACACTTGCGCCCATTTCGCGCAGGCGCTGCATATTGTAGCGAATACTGCGCGATCCATCGGTATTTTGATCCCCGTATTTAGGGTCGCCCTTACCTTGAATAACAACTACTTTATCCCATGCGGCTTCCATTTCGTCTGCCACAATTTGGGCAATGGCTGTACGAATTTGTTGGCCCATTTCAGAGCGGTGGCAGGTTATTTCAACCATGCCATCCGGGCGCAGAGCTATAAATAAGTTAGCACGTTTTGCTTGCTCAGATGGTTGCTCTAACACACCGGCAAACGCTCTTGGCGCACTGCCTACAAAATATGTGCCTAATACTAATGCGCCTATTGCGCTAGTTTTTAAAAATTGGCGGCGGTTTAGGTCAAAGTACGTATTGTCGTTTTTCATACCTCTTCCCCTTGTTCATTGGGGTCAAAATATTCAACCCCCGCCATGGTTTTAGCCGCCGATTTAATCGCTTTATGAATACGTGGGTATGTACCACAACGACAAATATTGCCCGACATATTGCTCACTATTTCATCATCAGTTGGGTTGGGGTTAGCTGCTAATAAGCTTGCCGCTTGCATAATTTGTCCGCACTGACAAAATCCACATTGCGGCACTTTATGCTCAACCCACGCTTTTTGCACGGGGTGGTCACCCTGCTCGCTTAGCCCTTCAATAGAGGTAATATTGCGCCCGACTACAGCCGATACCGGTAATACACATGAGCGCTGCGCTACACCATCTATATGTATAGTGCACGCACCACACTGCGCCATACCACAGCCAAATTTAGGGCCCGTTAAATTTAATTCATCTCGCAGGTACCACAAAACGGGCGTAGACGGGTCGCCAGAAAACTCATGCTTATTACCATTAATGGTAAGGGTGATCATACTAGACTCCTTGCAAAGCGCTTTACAGGACGACTCCCTACAGCGCGTGGACGGTTTTAATTTACTTACTACTTTTTAGCCTACCACTTAGAACTATTTTATTATAATACTAATTACTAGAACGTTTGGTACTAAAAAACATTACTCATTATTAAGTAAGTTGCTAATACTAAATTAAATAGCGCTTATAACATCTTCAGATAAAACCCGTTGTTCGTCTTTGTAAACTTCAAGCCAGCCTGGCGGTGATGTATCACAACCAATAATGGTTACTTGTAACACATAACTGTAACGTCCATTTTTAAACGTATAGTTATGATTCCCGCCACTACCCTCAAAGGTAATATCACCGTTTAATAAAATCATGTCGGGCTTTTCGCTAATTTTTTTATCAATACTCCATACAGCATAACGGTAATTCCCATCGTCTAGATCATCAACGCGAATATGGTAGTTAGCCGTTTTCCAATTGAGTATTGGTTTTTTAAAAGTATTAACACTTGAATGCAGAGATTGCTTATCGTGTTCAATTAATCGTTCAGCAAATGCTCGCTCTGTAACATTTTGAGTATTTACAGTTATAATTTTGCCGTCTGTATCTACCCACAAAACACCGTTATATAGCATAATACCGCGCCAACCTACTTTCTCCCAATCAGTATTAATGTTTGAACTGGCAATAACGGCAACAAGTTCATCGTCAAACACTTCATCAAAGCGGTTAATAAACTCAGCTTCATTTTTAATGTCAGGCAATGGATATTGCCTTTTTAGAGGGTAGCGAATATGCGCAGCAATCGCAGTTTTATCCTGCGTTTTAAAAGCAGCAATAACAGGTAAAACACTCTCGTGATACTTTTGCTCAAGCGCAAATGTGTTTGATGTGAAAAGTAGGGATAATAACACCACTACGTGGTTTATAAACTTCATTGCAGTCCTTTATTTAGAGCCAGCTATAACTTCATATTCTGCTCTGCCAACATTTGGAATTGCAAAATTTGGTACTATGTCCCTTGTATCTGGAATAGCTCTAGTTTCTATTGGAAAGTGCCAGATATTGAACATATTATTTGGCCTAGTGTCGTAGGCTAATTGATCCCAACCTAAAATTGCAGCCATTCGGAAAGTAGCGAGCTTTTTTGCCATTTGCATATCAGAGTTAGGGTTGAAATATAAAAGGTATCCAGTATTAACTGCCCCAGTTAATACATCTACGGCTTGCAACCCCCAATGAAGTTTAGAGTTTTGCATTGATACAAGCTCAATTTTTGAAGATGTTGGCAACTTAGCTAGCATATGATTAGTAATAATTTGAATTACTTCATCTTGTTTAGGGTACTTAGTACTTTTCTGGTCTATATATACTTTAAAGTTAGCATTTAAACCTTTACTACTTTGATTGAGGAGTTGATTATATGTTGTGTAAAAAGCTGCTTCTTCATCTTTATGCCACTTTTTATATGGACCTTTTGATACAGCAATAGCATGAAAGGTACATGGGCTGCTTAGAACAAATTTTAAAATATTTAAGCATAAATTGATTTGCCCTGAGCTTTTTCTTACTTTTTCCCACTTTATTTCACCTTGGATCCCACTCGCTTTGCAAATTTTCTCAATGTTAAAATTAAATTTATCTAAATATCCACTTGGAACATTTAAGATTCCAATTGTATAACATGGTGATCCTTTCGAAATTCCACTTTCATCGGCAAATGATACAACCTCGTCCATCTCACTCTCCATGTCTAGCACTTAACAGCTTATTACTTTGCTCAATAATTCCACTAAATAAACTACTTGTAAATAAAAGAGTTCCTAAAACAGAAAAACGAGCCCAATTTGGCTCGTTATTGTTTTACTGATAGCTGAAAGCTAAAAACTGACCGCTGCTCTTTTACTCTGGCTCATACCCCAAATTAGGCGACAGCCACCTTTCAGCCTCTTCGAGCGTCATATTGGTTCGCTTGGCGTAATCTTCTACCTGATCCTTTTGAATAGATGCTACGGCGTAATATTTTGCCTCTGGGTGTGAGAAATACCAGCCCGAAACCGCAGCCCCTGGCCACATGGCGTACGAACTAGTTAGCTGCATGCCAATGCGTTTTTCGGTATCGAGCAACTGCCAAATTTTCTTTTTCTCAGTATGCTCAGGGCACGCAGGGTAACCTGGCGCTGGGCGAATACCTTGGTAGTTTTCGCGAATTAGCTCATCGTTACCCAGGTTTTCATCGGGTGCATATCCCCAATACTCTTTACGCACTTGTTCGTGCAGGTATTCGGCAAAGGCTTCTGCGAGCCTATCGGCAACCGCTTTTACCATTATTTTATTGTAGTCGTCTTGCTGTGCGTCAAACGCATTGGCTAAATCGTCTTCTTCTAAACCGCCCGTTACTGCAAACGCACCAAAGTAATCAGGTGTGCCTTTTGGCGCAATGTAGTCAGCCAAACAATAGTTAGCAAAGTCGGTTTTTTCAGTTTGCTGGCGTAAATGGCACGAGGTGTTTAACAGCTCTTTGCGGGTTTCGTCGGTGTAAATTTCTATGTCATCACCCACGCGGTTTGCAGGGAATAAACCAATTACACCCAATGGCTGTAAACTGCCTACTTTTTCAAGGTCGTCGAGCATGTCGTTAGCGTCTTTAAATAAACTACGTGCTTGCTCGCCAACAACTTCATCATCCATTATGCGCGGGTATTTACCGGCGATTGACCACGTCATAAAGTATGGGGTCCAATCTATATATTTACGCAACGTGGCGATTGATACATTTTTAAACTCAGTCACGCCCAGCTTTTTAGGGACTGGTGGTGTGTAGTTATCCCAATCAAGCTTGGCTGCGTTATCGCGGGCACGCTGTATAGTAACCGGTTTTGAACGTGGCTTTTTGCGCGCTTGTTGCTCGCGTACTTTTACGTACTCGGCTTTTGTTTTTTCTAGAAAGGCTGGTTTTAGCTCTTTTGATAATAAACTCGATACTACGCCCACTGCACGGCTGGCGTTATTTACGTACACTACGCCTTTGTCGTACTGTGGCTCAATTTTTACTGCAGTATGCGCTTTAGAGGTCGTTGCGCCGCCAATCATTAGTGGGAGCTCAAAACCTCTACGAGTCATTTCTTTGGCTACGTGTACCATTTCGTCAAGCGATGGGGTAATTAAACCCGAAAGGCCGATTATGTCGGCTTTTTCGTCAATAGCGGTTTGCAGTATTTTTTCGGCAGGTACCATTACGCCTAGGTCGATTACTTCGTAGTTATTACATTGCAGTACTACGCCTACAATGTTTTTACCTATGTCGTGCACATCGCCCTTTACGGTGGCCATAACTACTTTACCATTAGTGGCGCCTTCTTCTTTTTCAGCTTCTATGTATGGGTCTAGGTAGGCCACTGCTCGCTTCATTACACGGGCTGATTTAACAACTTGCGGTAAAAACATTTTACCTGCGCCAAATAAATCCCCTACCACGTTCATGCCATCCATGAGTGGCCCTTCAATCACGTGGATAGGTTTATCGGCAGCTGCGCGGCACTCTTCGGTGTCTTCATCTATAAAGGTGGTAATGCCTTTTACAAGGGCGTGCTCTAAGCGTTTTTCAACAGGCCATGTGCGCCATTCTAAATCTTCTACGCGCTCAGCTTGTGCCATGCCCGAAAACTTAGGGGCTATTTCTACAAGGCGTTCACCTGCACCTGGGTCGGTGTTAAGTATTACGTCTTCTACGGCTTTACGAAGTTCTTCTGGGATGTCGTCGTAAACAGCAAGCTGGCCTGCGTTTACAATCCCCATATCCATACCCGCTTTTATCGCGTGGTATAAAAACACCGAGTGAATGGCTTCGCGTACAGGATTATTGCCCCTAAACGAAAACGATACATTAGACACCCCGCCCGACACTTTACAGTGCGGTAAGTTTTGTTTAATGAGGCGTGTGCCTTCAATAAATTCTACGGCGTAATTGTCGTGCTCTTCTATACCGGTGGCTACGGCAAATATATTAGGGTCAAATATAATATCTTCCGGCGGGAAGCCAATCTCTTCTACTAATATTTTGTAGCTGCGCGCACATATTTCGTATTTTCTATCTGCGGTGTCGGCTTGTCCGTCGGTATCAAACGCCATAACAACAGCAGCTGCGCCAAAGCGTTTAATAATTTTAGCTTGGCGTTTAAACGGCTCTTCGCCCTCTTTAAGCGATATTGAGTTAACAATAGCCTTGCCTTGAATACACTTTAAGCCTGCTTCTATTACTTCCCATTTAGAGGAGTCGACCATAATAGGTACTTTAGAAATATCAGGCTCTGAGGCAATTAAGTTTAAAAACTTAACCATGGCCGCTTTTGAGTCCAACATGGCTTCGTCCATGTTTATATCAATAACTTGGGCGCCATTTTCTACTTGCTCGCGGGCTACGGTAAGCGCTGCTTCATAGTCTTCTTCCATGATTAAGCGTTTAAACATGGCAGAGCCAGTTACGTTGGTACGCTCGCCAACATTGGTAAATACTGCAATTTGCTGTGTCATATTGGCTCCTAGTTTAAGTTACAGGCTTCAAGACCTGATAAACGCATGCGTACTTCAAGTTCTGGTAATGCGCGAGGCTTTACCCCTTCAAGTCCTTTGGCAAATGCACGAATATGTGCAGGCGTTGTACCACAGCAACCACCAACAATATTTATAAAGCCCGATTTTCCCCAATCTATAATTTCGACTGCCATATCGCCCGCTTCTAGGTCGTACTCACCAAATTCGTTAGGTAAACCGGCATTAGGGTGTACTGAGGTAAATGTTTCGCAAACACGCGAAAGCTCTTCTACGTATTGGCGAAGTAAATCAGGCCCTAGGGCGCAGTTAAGGCCAATCGAAATAGGTTTTATATGGCGAATAGAGTTATAAAATGCTTCGGTTGTTTGCCCGGAAAGAGTACGCCCTGAGGCATCGGTAATTGTGCCCGAGATCATTACAGGTAATGTGCGCCCTGCTTGCTCAAATGCTTCTTCTACTGCGAATGAGGCTGCTTTTGCATTGAGGGTGTCAAATATGGTTTCGATAAGTATTAAATCAGCGCCGCCTTCCATTAATGCAAGAGTAGACTCAACATAAGCAGTAACCAACTTATCAAACGTTACGTTACGGTAACCCGGATCGTTTACATCTGGCGAGATAGAACAGGTTTTAGATGTTGGCCCTAAAACACCCGCTACATAGCGTGGTTTTTCTGGATTTTTAGCGGTGAACTCGTCACATATAGCGCGCGCAAGTTTAGCTGACTCTAAGTTTACCTCACGGCTTATACTTGCCATGTCGTAATCTTCCATCGAAATGGTGGTTGAGTTAAAAGTATTGGTTTCAATAATATCTGCACCGGCGACTAAAAAGCTGCGGTGTATATCGGCAATTAACTCGGGTTTGGTAAGACTTAATAAATCGTTATTGCCTTTTATTAGCACGTGCCAGTCTTTAAAGCGCTCACCTCGGTAGTCTTCTTCTTCAAGCTTGTGAGTTTGGATCATGGTGCCCATTGCACCATCTAAAATTAAAATACGCTGTTTTAGCGCAGCGCTTAATTCGCTTTGCTTATTTTTGTTTGGCACGTTATTCGGCATAGTTGTTAGTCCTCACATCTTGGCTAACTAAATTAATATCATAAGGTGTAGTTTGGTACACGTAGTAATTTAACCAGTTCGAAAAAAGCAAAAAGGCATGGCTTTGCCACGTTTTTGACGGCTTTTTACTTGCATCGTTATCTGGAAAATAGTTTTCGGGTTTTGGTGCATCTGGGCTTTTTTGTAAATCGCGTTCGTACTCAGCTTTTAATGTGTCGGCATCGTATTCTGGGTGGCCGGTTATAAACACTTGGCTGCCCGACTTATTTTTCATTAAGTAAGCGCCTACTTTTTCGGAGCCTGCCAATACCACTATATCTTCGCAGGCATTAATTTTATTTATATCAATGTGGCCATAACGTGAGTGCGGCACTAAAAAGGTGTCGTCGAAGCCACGAGTTAATGCACCGTGATCAAAATAACACTGGTGGGTAAACACGCCACATAGTTTATCTTCTTTCAAATCACGCTTTAAGTTGTAACGATGATACAGCGCTGCATGCGCCGCCCAGCACGAAAACAACGTAGAGGTAACGTGCTGCTCTGCCCAATCAATAATAACTTTTAGCTCGTCCCAGTAGGCTACATCGTCGTATTCTAGGTGTGCTAGTGGTGCGCCAGTTACTAATAAGGCATCGTAGTTATTGTCTTTTACTTCTGAAAAATAACGGTAAAAAGTATCTAGGTGCTCTTCTGAGTTGCTACTGCTACGGTGCGTATCTAAGCGCAATAGCTCTACATTTACTTGCAGGGGCGAATTTGCAAGCAAACGAATAAACTGTACTTCGGTTTCTACTTTATTAGGCATTAAATTTAAAATAGCCAAACGCATTGGACGTATTTCTTGCGTTTTTGCACGACTTTTTGGCATTACAAACACGTTTTCTTCGCGTAAACGGGCAATAGCCGGTAGTTCGTCTTTAACTGTAATTGGCATCCTTTAAGCTCCTGCTCATAAAAACCGAGAATTAATACGCTCTCATTATGAACAGAACGCCAAAAATATCAACCTCTAGATGTATAGATGTCTAAATGAAATTTATTCATGATTTTCTAAGAATTACTAAAATGAGGAGGGAAAGTATTTATATTGAAGCACTTTGTTTAAGTGTATTAAGGTAGCGCTACTAAAAAATTGTAGCGCTATTGAAATTAAAAACGATAATTTACAGATAAATTAAGAGCGTAAATATCGCCTTCATCTGTATCAAAATATTGGTATTCAGCGCTTATTTGCCAGCGTTGAGATAACCTATAGTCAATACCAGTGCCGTACGTTACACCGCCCTCATCATAGTTTTGCTCAGTGATTAATGAAGTATTTACATCTGAATCTGTATCAATTATTGATTCTGCAAGATTTCTTAAGTCGCCTTCATTGTAACTTAATTTATTTCTGCCATAGCCACCAAATAAAAATACATCAGCGCGAGATGAAATTGGGTAATTAGCTTTTACAAATATACTTGTTTGCAAATCAAGACTTGAATCAATTTGGCTCTGAATGGGTTCTGAGGTAAGCGAACCGTCCTGCGGGTTTTGAGTATAAACAATTCCGTTTAAAGGGGTTGATTCATCATTTAATCCAAATCCTACACGCCCTTCTAATGCAAAGTATCGCGAAAACTGATATCCAAATCGGCCGTAGAGCGTTGTAAACTGTATGCTATCACTCTCGTATACATCAATTTGCGTAGACCCTATCCCTACTCCTTGGTAATAGCCATTTACGTGGAGTATGTCTGCTTGGCTCGAAAATGAGTATAAACCCAAAAGTAATGCCCCTAACTTTGTAACTGTTTTCATGTTCATTCCTTTAAACCTTTGTAATATTTAATTATGCGATGTTTTACAACGACTATGAGTGTTCTGCCTGTATAATTTGCTTATACTTTACAGCTTGTAAATATACTGTACCACTTTTGTTAAAAATGAAATGTATTTGAACAATATAAAACAATAGATTACAGAATTTTACACAATAGAAATCCTGTAATAGTAATGTTTTAAATGGGTAATAAAATAAAGTGTCGTTTAGATTAGCGTATTGTTCTATACGGCATTCGTTGACTGTTTAACCCCTCAACAACTACAATACAACATTGAAATTTTTATTATTATTTGAAGGCTTTCCTCCATGGTTTTACCTGATAAGTTTATTTTCTCGATGAGTCGAGTATCTAAAGTTGTGCCACCTAAGCGCACAATTTTAAAAGATATTTCGTTGCACTTTTTCCCGGGTGCTAAAATTGGTGTGCTTGGTTTAAATGGCTCTGGTAAATCGTCATTACTACGTATTATGGCGGGTGTTGATGAAGAGTTTGAAGGTGAAGCCCGCCCTCAACCAGGTACTAAAATTGGTTACTTACCGCAAGAACCAGTGCTGGACGAAAGCAAAACAGTTCGCGAAATTGTTGAAGAAGCCGTTGGCGAAGTTAAGCACGCCCTTAACCGCCTTGACGAAGTGTACAACGAGTACGCAATGGAAGACGCTGACTTTGACGCACTTGCTAAAGAACAAGGTGAGCTTGAAGCAATCATTCAAGCGCACGATGGCCACAACATCGATAACGTTTTAGAGCGCGCTGCTGATGCACTTCGCCTACCAGAATGGGATGCTAAAATTGAGCACCTTTCAGGTGGTGAGCGTCGCCGTGTTGCTATTTGTCGTTTATTACTTGAAAAGCCAGATATGCTTATTCTCGATGAGCCTACTAACCACTTAGATGCTGAGTCGGTTGCATGGCTTGAGCGCTTCTTACATGATTACGAAGGCACTGTTGTGGCAGTAACGCATGACCGTTACTTCCTTGATAATGTAGCTGGCTGGATATTAGAGCTTGACCGTGGTGAAGGTATTCCGTGGGAAGGTAACTACTCTTCTTGGCTTGAACAAAAAGATGCACGTTTACAACAAGAGCAAAAATCTGAAAAAGCACGCCAAAAATCAATTGCTCAAGAACTTGAGTGGGTACGCTCAAATCCTAAAGGTCGCCAAGCTAAGTCTAAAGCACGCATGGCGCAGTTTAGCGAGCTACAACAATCAGATTACCAAAAACGCAACGAAACTAACGAGTTGTTTATTCCACCTGGTCCGCGTTTAGGCGACCAAGTGCTTGAAGTTAGCAATATTCGTAAAAGCTTTGGCGATCGCGTACTCATTGACGATTTAAGCTTTAGCATGCCAAAAGGCGCTATTGTGGGTATTATTGGTGCCAATGGTGCGGGTAAATCTACACTATTTAAAATGCTAAGCGGTGAAGAGCAGCCAGACAGCGGTAATATTAGCATTGGTGAAACTGTAGAATTAGCAACGGTTGATCAGTTCCGTGGCAACATGGACGAAAGCAAAACAGTATTTGAAGAAATATCTGATGGTCAAGATGTGCTAAAAATTGGTAACTTTGAGTTCCCAAGCCGTGCATACGTTAGCCGTTTTAACTTTAAAGGTAACGACCAGCAAAAGTTTGTAAAAGACTTATCGGGTGGTGAGCGTAACCGTTTACACCTTGCTAAACTTTTAAAAGCTGGTGGTAACGTGGTGCTACTGGATGAGCCAACCAATGACCTAGACGTTGAAACACTACGCGCGCTTGAGAACGCTATTTTAGAGTTCCCAGGCTGTGTAATGTGTATATCACATGACCGTTGGTTCCTTGACCGTATTGCAACGCATATTTTAGATTACCGCGACGAAGGCCAAATTAATTTCTTCGATGGTAACTACACTGAATACGAAGAGTGGCTTAAAAAGACCCTAGGCGCAGAAGCTGCACAACCTAAGCGTATTAAGTACAAAAAAATTGGTTAATCGATAACGATATTACAAGCCCTGCATTTATGCGGGGCTTTTTTATGTCATTTTTTATCTGTTTGGCTTATTTCCCGCTATGCTTGATTTATATAATAACTATAAGGATAAATTAAGCTATGCAAAATCGTCGTCAGTTTTCTCGTGTGTTGTTTTCAACCACTGCACTACTTGAGTTTGATAACCATAAATACCCGTGTAAGTTGCTTGATGTTTCGCTTCATGGTGCACTAATTACAAAGTGCGATGCCTTTAACGGCACTAAAAATAGTGAAGCAACGCTACGTTTTACCCTTGAACAAAGCGATATAGAAATAAAAATGGACGTAGTAATGTGCCATATAGAAGAGGATCATATTGGCTTAAAGTGTCATTATATTGATATAGATAGCATCACTTATTTAAAGCGCTTAGTAGAGCTAAATTTAGCTGATGACGAGCTACTACATCGTGAACTTGCATTACTTATTCATGAGCCACAATAGACTCAAATACATAAGTTGATTACCATAGCGCAAACTTTTTAAACTGTGTAGTTATGCGCTTAAATCCACATTTACCTTTGGTATATCATTCTAATTACTCATTTAACTTTGATCCTAAACATCGTTTTGTTATGAGTAAATTTGCGCAATTATACAAACACGTAGCAGAGCTAGGCTTAATTGGCCCTAACCTAATAGCGCCTACACTTGGCACCCCAGAGCCACTAGAACTTGTACACTGCGAAAACTACATTCAGGATTTATGGCATAATCGCCTAGACGAAAAAGCCATGCGCCGCATTGGCTTACCTTGGTCGCAACCGCTAATGAACCGTACATTCACTGCTCCCCAAGGTACATTACGCACTGCTCGCTTAGCATTAGAGCATGGTTTGGCGTGCCATTTAGCTGGGGGCACTCACCATGCGCATAGCGATTTTGGCTCAGGTTTTTGTATGGTTAACGACTTAGCCTTTACCGCACAAACGTTAATACAAAGCGGTGAAGTGACCAACGTGCTCATTTTTGATTTAGACGTACACCAAGGCGATGGCACAGCTGCAATGCTTGCGCATCAGCCCTATGCGTATACCTGCTCTATACACTGCGAAAAAAACTTCCCGTTTAGAAAATCCCCTAGTGATTTAGACATTGGCCTTGCTAATAATATGCAAGACACTGAATACTTAGGCATTGTGGACGACACCCTACAGTTTTTATTAAAAGAGCTAAACCCCGATTTAGTGCTTTACGATGCAGGTGTAGATATTTGGCAAGACGACGGCTTAGGTAAACTAGATATAACGTGGGAGGGTATTAAAAAGCGTGACCATTTAGTATTTAAGCGCTGCCTTGAACACAACATCCCCGTAGCCAGTGTTATTGGCGGTGGTTACGACAGGAACCACGAACGTTTAGCACAGCGCCACGGTATTGTTATTGAACAAGCAGCCCGTTTTTAGTTATATTTTTAACTGACTCGGTGTAATGCCGGTCCAGCGCTTAAAAGCGCGGCGAAAATTAGGAATATCATAAAATGCTAAACGCTCTGCGACTTGTTCATTGCCTTGCTGGCGTACACCAAGTAAATGCAGTGCTTTAAGTTTATTTTGCTCATCTTGTAATTGCGAATAACTCACACCATGTTGTTTTAATTTACGTTTGAACGTAGCTGGGCTCATTGCAAAATACTCTGCGCTATTAGCAAGGCTATTATTTTTATCCCGATAAATACGTTGGCAAACAGCTTCAACAAAAGACTGCGATACATTCTTATGTAACTCACTTTGTGCAATAGATTGCTGCCACCGCAATGCACTCGACTCTGAATTTGCACACTTAAGCAGTTGTTTATCAAAGTGCCAACGAGTATAGGGTTGCTCAAACCGTACCCGTAAACCTAAATGCTGTTCATACTCTTGAATATGCCGTGGGCGTTTACAGGTAAAGTCAAAATAACAGTGCGGATAGTGACTACTGACCCTTTTTAGTAAACTAATAAACGCTGCACTGTATATTTCAAAACAATAACTCTTTAACGATTCATCCATACCGATACTTGGCTGCAAGTACAGATAAAAATCTTCTTGAAATATATGCCCACGAGTAAAAAATAAAGGGGCTAACGTGGCGCGAATTTGTTGCAATTGTTTTAACGCAGCACCAAGCGTCGGGCTTAAGCGAACACTTTGCATTGTAGGGCTAACATCATTAACCAATTGATGACCAAGTAAAAAACCACTGTCGTTACTTTTCATTAAGGTTTTAAACTGACAAATTAATGCTAATAGCAGCGACAAACTAAAGCACTGTGATAAATCATATAAGTCTTGCTCAAAAATACCCGTACCACGCAGTAACTTATGCAAGGGGATCCCTCGCCCTTGAGCAAGCTCCACCAGCGCAGTGATAATCCCCTCGGCGCTTAGATATTTATCATCTAAGCTAATATACTGCTGCACCTACAAGCGCCTTTTGTTGTTGTAGTTGTTGATGTAATTGGCTGGTTTGCTGCACTGGATCTTGCTCTAAATCCATAGCCATTGTGGCGGTTAGAATATGCTGAAATTGTGCACCTTTGCTTTTTGCGACTTTAAACGCACAATGATTAAGCGCCGCTTTCATTTGCGCTAATAATTCTTTTGCTTGGCTTCGGCTGGTACTCGGCATAAGCACAATAAAGCAGTCACCTGCATAGCGGCATAACACATCATTCAAACGGCAGTTCATTACTAATAAGTCACTAATTTCTCTTAGTAACCTATCGCCTTCACTAAAGCCAAACTGCTCGTTAAACTTTGCAAAGTCTCGAATGTCAATAATGCCTAAGATGGCTGCTTGTTGTTCACTTTGGCGTTGCTGTATTAGCGAGTGGAAGTAATTAATCCGGTATAACCCTGTTATAGGGCAGACTTTTTCATGCTCTCTTAAATGTGCTTCACGACGACGCAATTGACGATTTAAAACAAACTGTTCTTGATGCCAATAATAAAGCCCAGCGCTTGTAAGCGACATACCAAACGGCGCTGGCAGTGATTCAAACCAGGAGAGCCATAATTGTGAAGGTTGTTTTAACCATTCATCGAGTAAATCGAGCGTGGCTGAGAACATAAACAAACCTAAACCTAGCACTAGTAAGGTGGTCACTTTGCCTGGCGGGCGTGAGATAAGTAAAGCGGTTATCCAGCTTAGGGTCATCAGTACAATACCGCCTTCACCAACAATATCGAGCCACGCAATTTCTTGCCATTGCTTAAGTTCGCCAAAGTAAGCGCATATTGTAACGGCAATGACCAAGAACAAAATAATCGTATTGGTTAATTTTACATGGCTGGTAAATAGGTTATATCGCATGATATTGAATCTTCTTAAACTTGGTTTGACCCATATGCTAGCGCGGGATCATTTTATACGTCAGGGTCATTTTGGCTCATTGATATGACATTCAGATTAAAGTTTATAAAAAAATTATCTCGCAACAGCCATTATCAGTGACTTGTAGCGCTGTTTTAAAAGCTCAAATGAAGAGTCTTAAGCCAATAAATTAAGAATTTATCGCGGATTAACTTTAAAACTGTCACATTAGCGTCATTAACTTTTTTTAGTTTGCTCACCAAACCAAGGACAATCGGAGCAAATCAATGAAACAATTTAAATTAAATGCTGTTGTAGCGGCATTAGCACTGAGCCAATTTAGCGTTAGCGTGAATGCACAAGAACAAACATCACCAAGAGAGCCTGAAGTAAAAGTCTCTGAAGAGCTTGTTGTATATGGTGAGATTGGTTATCGCAATCGCTCACAAGAACTAGCCCCAACGCTTGAATACTCTCAAGAATACTTTCAACGCTTTGAACCACTCACCGCAGGTGATGCACTGAAGCGTGTCCCTAGTGTTACATTTTTATCAGACGTACTTGAATCTGACGGCGCACGTATGCGCGGTTTGAGCCCTGCTTACACAAAAGTACTGATCAATGGCGAAGAAGTTCCAGGCGCTGGCGCTGATCGCTCATTTTTTGTTGACCGTATTCCAGCAGAATTAATCGAGCGTGTAGAAATAATTCGTTCATCAAGTGCCAACCGCTCCGCCGATGCAATTGCGGGCACCCTTAACATTGTACTTCGCGATGGCTACAGCTTAGACGGCGGTTACATTCGTGCAGGAGGCTTACGCTATGATGATGGTGAACTAAAAGAAAGCTTTGCGGGCGTTTACGGTACTGAGTTTGCAGGTGGACGTTTACTATTAGGCGCTAATTTTCAAGGTCGTTATAACCCAAAACAAAAATCAAGCATACGTTATGGTGATAGCCCTGAAAATAATCCTAATTACGCAACTGATGATTTTGATAACCGAGAAGATCAATCTGATACCCGTGATGGCGATGACACATCATTAAATGCCAGCTTTGAAAAGGTATTTGATAACGGTGGTAAGTTTGATATTAGCGCCATGTGGGTTGATACAGACCGTACCGAAGACGAACGTTCTTTTGAATACGACGACCCTACTGCAACCTCAGGCTCTATTGTTGAAGGCGGTAATTTACTCTCGGATAACGCAAACGTTTCGATCATTGATCAAACCAACTACAACATAAATTCTGGCTATGAATTATCACTACTCGGCGGTAGCAGCAAATTTAAAGTAGGCTATGCCAGCTTTAAAGAATCAGTTTACGAGCAAGAAGTTGAGCTCGATACATCTGAGCTCCCAATGGTTTTTGAGGAAGCAGAAGAAACTGTTGATATTGACGATAAAGAATGGTCATTACAATGGCAACATAGCTTACTGCTAGGTGACTCAAAAGAAGTTCAGTTTGGTGCTTTTGTTCAAGGAAAAGAGCGCGACACAGCAATTTTAGAAGCTGAAGATGAAAGTGAGCAAACACTTACTGGCTGGGATCAATTTAACCAGACACCTATGTCACTCGCTGTATTCAATAACGAATTTGAAGCTGTTGACGGTGGCGTAAATACCCTCGAAGAAGACCGCCTTGATTTATTTGCACTCATTAAACATGAAGCTGATGTGTTCTCATGGGAGATGGGCATACGTTGGGAGTCAACAGATTCTAGTATTACCGATACCAATGAAGGCATTAGTGCACAGAACGACTATGACTTTTTCTTACCATCAGCTCACTTTCGTTACAGTGTAAGTGATAATGGTCGGGTGAGTGCCTCTGTTGCACGTAGCTTACGTCGCCCTGACTTTGACTACATTACACCTGCTCTGCTTGAAGAAGAGCTTGCCGATAATGACTTTTTAGGTAACCCAAACCTCAAACCAGAATCATCTTGGGGTATCGATTTAGGCTACGAATACCGTTTAGGGAAAAGTGGTGTTGTCGGGGTAAACGTATTTTATCGTGATGTTAGCGACCTAATCGAAATTGCCAGCACAGGCGTTGAAGGCTCAGAAGGTGAAGGCACATTTGTACTGCAGCCTCAAAATACCGGCGATGGCACAGTTCAAGGTATTGAATTTGATTTATCAACCCCGCTTAGCGCCTTGAACATGCCTAATACAGGTATCTTCTTGAATTACTCTTGGCTCGACAGTGAAGTTGAAGACAGTTTTGGGAAACGTAAATTTAACGACCAATCTGATTATGTTTATAACATTGGCTTTATCCAAGATTTACCAATACTGCGTGCATCATTTGGTGCAACTTACCGTAACCAAGGTGATGCATACGGACGCTTTGTAGGTGAAGAAGTTACAACCTCTTATGGTGCTGATTTAGAGCTTTTCGTTGAAAAGCGCTGGGATGACGTAACCCTTCGCCTAGTTGGTTCAAACTTACTTGATGCCAGTAAAGATGAGGTATTTAACAAGTTTGATTCACTTGATGACCAAAAAAATCGTGACTTTGATGAGTACGAACTGGAATCTGAAGAAGCCGGTCCTGTTATTCAAGTCATGTTGCGTTACGCATTTTAATAGCAGGCATAATCATATTAGGCACGTAATCGCTTGCTATTACGTGCCTTTTGGAGTTAGAACATGTTTAAATTGTCTTTCATAATGGCCGCCCTACTAAGCTCATCAGCACTCAGTGCTGACGAGTCTGTTATTTATAAAGATGAGCTTTATCAACAGCAAAAAATAGCTAAGTTAAATACGCTACCTGATAGCCTTAACTTTATGGTAATTGGTGATTGGGGACACAACGGCCACTTTTATCAAAAAGAAGTGGCTCACCAATTAGAAATAGCCATGTACCAAACTGATGCGGACTTTATCGTCTCAACTGGCGATAACTTTTACCCAAATGGTGTGGCAAGCGTGAACGATCCGCTTTGGCAATCAGCCTTTGAGAACATATATCATGGCCCGCATACTTTTGAAGACTGGTATGTTGTGTTAGGTAATCACGATTACTTGGGTAATGCCCAAGCACAAATTGACTACACAGAAAAAAGCCAGCGTTGGCAGTTACCTGCAAGGTACTACAGTAAAACATTTGCGCTTGAAAACAACGAGCAAGTGTTAATGGTTTTTTTAGATACCAATCCGATCCAGCCTGAATATAAAGACCGTGATAAATACCGTTCAACCCAGGGGCAAGGCTATAAAGCCCAGCTTACTTGGCTTGAAACCCAACTTGCAGGCAGTAAAGCAAAATGGAAAATTGTGGTAGGCCATCACCCGCTTTATTCAAGTGGTAAACGCTTTGGCCGTAACCAAGGGCTTCGCGACATTTTAGAACCTATTTTGGAGCGTCATAACGTGCACGCTTATATCGCTGGACACGAGCACGACTTGCAATACAACCAACCAAAAAATAGCAAAGTGGCTCACTTTGTCTCTGGTGGAGGCAGTGAAGCACGGTTTGTAAAACAACGTGAATTTACCCGCTACGCAGAAGCAACACCTGGTTTTTTAAGTGTATCTATCAGTGGCGAAACACTCAGTGTAAGTGCGATTAATCACCTTGGTGAAGTACGTTTTAGCACTGAAAAGCACATAGATAAGTAAAGGATAAAATAATGAACTTTAAACTAAATACAATTTCAGCGGTGCTTGGCAGTGCACTCCTAATAACTGCAATAAGCGGTTGTACAAGTAATGACGATACGCAAAATAATACAGCCATTGCAAAGCCATATATTAAAAAAACAGATATTAAGACTAAATTATTCGGCCCACAACAAAGCATGCAAGGCTCACAAGCTGCTGCACTTGGCAATAATCAATGGTTAATGACGAGCGAAAGCCAAGGTTTATTAATTGCCGATAACGAGCAAAGCAGTGTGCTGTTACCCGGTCACTTTGAGTCAATTTCACTAAAACAATTATCAGCGCAGCAATTTTTACTCTCAAGCATTGATAAAAGCCAAGACAACGTCGTCATCTTTGAACTTGAAAAAAATGGTCAAACTTGGCAGCTAAATGAACTATCGCGTATAACCCCGCCTCAAGCTCAGCCTGATGCCGTGTGTTTATATAAAAGCACTGATAACGAGACTATCTCAGCGTTTGTGCCAGATGTTAGAGGTTTGATCAGCGAAACCATCATTTATGATTTAGCCACTAAGCAAGCTAAAAATATTGCAGTGCGTGAGTTCTCTGCAGTCACTGAGGCTTCAGGCTGTGCTGTTAATGATGAAACTAAAACTTTGTATGTGGGTGAAGCTGAGCTAGGTGTTTGGTCCATTAATGCTGATGCCGAATCAGGTGCTAATAAACAACCTGTGGCTTTAGTACAACCATACGGTGAATTAAACAGTGAAATTGGCGCATTATCAGTATCACAAGATGGTACTTTATGGCTTACCGCCACTGATGGCAATATGATCTATGCTTACCATGAAAATACTGAAAAACTAAGTCAGTGGTCACTTTTTGGCGATCATACAATTGAATCTGTTGCAGCGAGTTTGATCAATGACAATGAAGCGCAGCTGGTTTTAATTGATGATGAAACAGGTGCCTATATTCAAGCAAACGTTAACTACACTGCGCAGCCTGCGCCTTCAAAAAATAAAGTTGCCATGACGCATATTCACGCCAATGCACAAACAACACCGGTTGCAGCATTTGGTGATGCAGCAGATGACCCTGCAATTTGGATAAACGAACAAGACGCTAAAAGCAGCTTAATTTTAGGCACAGATAAACGCCGCGGCTTGATGGTTTATGATCTTGATGGCAACAAAATACAATCACTTAATGTTGGGCGTTTAAATAATGTTGATGTACGCCAGCATCAAAGTATAAACAACGAAACCCATACTTGGATCACAGCCAGCAACCGCACGCTTAACAGTATTAGCGTGTTTACTGTCGATAGCGAGAACAAAGTAAACCATATAACAGAAGTAGCGACTAACCTGACTGAGATTTACGGTATGTGTATGTATTCGTCCGAATCAGGTCAATACGTGTTTGTTAATGATAAATCAGGTTTATTCCAGCAATATAAACTCACCGGTGAGCAAGATAACCTAAGCGGTGAACTGGTTAGAGAGTTTACCCTACCAAGCCAGCCTGAAGGCTGTAGCGCTGATGATAAACTAGGACAATTATTTGCCGGCGAAGAAGATCAAGGCATTTGGTATATCGGTGCTGAACCCAGTGCTGGTAACAAAGCGCTCATGCTACAAGGTGTAAATGAGCAACTTGTTGCTGATGTTGAAGGCATGGAAATTTATCATGCTGATGATGCTCGTTATTTAGTGGTATCAAGCCAAGGCGATAATAGCTACGTGCTTTACAAAATCTCAGATGATACACAACCTAGTCTAAGCTTTGCAGGTAAGTTTAATGTGATTGCTAATCTAGATAAAGGCATTGATGGCGCAGGTGAAACAGACGGCTTAACCGTTACAGCAAAACCTTTACCAGGCTACCCTGAAGGTATACTTATAGTACAAGACGGCTATAACCGTATGCCGCTACAACCCCAAAACTTTAAAATTGTTGACTGGCGTGAAGTTAAAAAAGCGATTAAGTAATAACCTACTACATGTAAACACAATAAGGCTCTTACGAGCCTTTTTGCTATATGTATTTAAATAAACCTATTAAATTTAGAGTTATTAAAGCTATATACTACAATATAAGCTTATAAATTAATTGAGGTTATTATGCGTTTATTACTTACTTTGTTGATCATTACTATAAGCGGATACGCTTTTGCTGAGGAAGAGCAAGCAGAATTGCCCCCCCTCAACCCTAAATACAATGCTGAGCACGCTATGGCTTTAGTTAACAAAGGTTCGGGAATTTATGCACTAAATTTACCAAGCTATAAACTGCCACATGATGTGCAAGTGGTTTATAGAATCAAAAATCCAAACGTTGCTTTTTTAGAGTTTGTACGCAACGCTGAGCTTATAACCTTAAAGCCTCAACCTTTTAATATTCAACGTTTAATGCGCGGTGAAGAAATAACAATTACCGCAGATGTTTTTGAAGGCGATTACAGAAAAGATGGATCTTTAATTTATTCAAATATTGCAATAGAAATGAGTAAACAGCTTTATGCACGACAATTAAAAGACTTAACAGAGCCAACTCAATGGCAAGAATACGACATGATTGATTTAGGCAGCACTGAACGTATTTATATTCATAAAATTGAGCAAGCCCCTAGTTATAATCACTTAATTTTTGTTGATTTAGTTAATGCGTGCATGCAAAAATTTAGATCGTTTAAGCTTATTCCTACACAAAATGAGCTTACTTATAAATTTATAAACTGCGGTACATTAAAGCCATTATTTTATGATGCTGAGAGCTTTAAAAAGTAACCTAATAAACGTTTTTGGCTATTAATGAGAGCCCTGTTTGCATTGTCTCTATTGATTGCCCTGCAAAACCTAACCGTGAATAACTAAAACGTTTAGGTTTTAAACTTCGTACTGAACCTGAAAAATAAAATTCATGCTCTACTTGTAGATAAATACTTTTATTTTGCAATATTGGTTTTAGGCCTGCTGTATTTATATTTAAATTAACCCACATAGCCATACCACCATCAGGCTTTACATATTCTATTGGTAAGCCCTTTGATTGCATAAGGTTTAACTCGTTGTCCATTGCCTCAAATCTTTGCTTGTAGAGCTTGGTCATTCGTTTTAAGTGCGCCTCAAAACTCCCTTCCTTCATAAAGTGCGCTACAGCTAATTGCATAACCACATCGTTTTTATGATTCATTAACTGTTTCCAGGCACTTAGCTGTGCAATAACCTCTTCCGGTGCACATATGTAGCCTATGCGGGCTGCCGAAAACATAATTTTAGAGAAAGTAGAAAGGTAAATTACAATACCGGCTGGGTCATCTGCTGCCATAGGCTGAAGTGGCTGGCACTTATAGTGAAACTCGTGATCGTAATCATCTTCAATGATCATCACGCCATACTTATAACACAGCTGATAAATTTGCATACGCCGTGTAGGCGATAAAGTTACGGTTGTCGGGTATTGATGCAGTGGAGTTAAGTATAGCATTTTAATTGAGTAGCGACTAAGTTGCGCCTTTAAATCGTCAACACAAAGACCATACTCATCTTGTTTTATATCTACTAATTGTGCACCGCATGCCACAAAAGCTTTACGAGCAGGCGGATAACCTAACGTCTCAACAGCGACAAAATCACCTTTATTTATAAAAACCTTTGAAATTAAAAATAATGCTTCCTGAGAGCCATTACATATTAGTAAATCAGTTACTTTAAGGTTGCGTGCTTTGTGTAAATAGCTGCTTATTTGCTGCTTTAACTCACTGACTCCGCTTATATCACCATAGTGAAACTTACTGGTATCTACATTATTAAATACATAACTCAAAGAGCGTTTGAATTGTTTATATGGGAAGCAATTAAGATCAGGAAGTCCACCTGCAAAGTTATATTTGAAATCATTTAGGTTCATAGCAGGCGCAGGCACTGCTAACTCCTTGGCAAATTTATAGGGTTTAGGCGTTACAACAGGTACTTGCTTAGTATTAGCACTACTTTGAATTGGTAGGGTTTGCGTTACCTTATATCCTGAGCGCTCATGAGACTCAACCCAGCCTTCAGCTACTAATAGCTGTAAAGCATTCATTATTGTATGACGGTTTAACTGGTAGGTTTGCGCCATTTCTCTGGCTGAGCTGAGCTTAGTGCCTACCGCTATATCGCCTTTAATAATTGCGCTACGAAGTGCTTGCGCTAGCTGCAAATACTTTGCTTTGCGTTGCTCATTAAACTCAATATTAAGCGGCTGCATATATTTCCCTCAATCTGGTATAGATAAAAGTTGTATTCTGGTTGTTTTTACCAACCCAAATAAGCGTACATTTGTTGCTCACAAATAGCAAAAATGGAGCCAATAATGTTTACTCTGCAAACACATTACACAAACAAGGTCATTTTAGAGCCATTAAACCATAAGCACCTAAATGGTTTATATAAAGCGGGTCAGCACCCTAATATATGGCAGTGGATATTAAGCAATTACACTAAAAGCCCTGCAATACTAAACGAATGGTTTTTAACTCAGGCGCAATTTAATAAAAACGAACAAGTTGTTTTTGCCATTATTGATAAAAACACAAAGCAAATAGTGGGCACAACACGGTTATTTAAGCTAGATACACATAATTTAAGCGCTGAAATTGGTCATACATTTATTAGTAATGACTGGCAGCGTACTTACATAAATTCACATGCTAAATACTTATTACTTAATTACGCATTTGAAAAGCTACGTTTAGTGCGTATTTCATTTAACACTCACGAAAATAATAAAAGATCACGTAATGCAATAACGCGTTTAGGCGCTCGTTTTGAAGGTGTGGCCCATAAAGATAGATTACTAAGTGATGGCAATTTTAGAAGCACAGCAAAATTTAGCATAGTCGATGATCAGTGGCCGGATATAAAATTACAACTAGAGGGGAGGCTTTAATGTACCCACCGATGCATTTTCAAGAGCATAATATTGAACGTTTGCAGGCTTTAGTTGAGCAATTTCCTCTAGCGAGTATTTTAACGCCATGCTTGCAAAGTGACTTAAATAATATATGCCAAGTACCTGTATTATATGAGCCCTCACGTAATGTATTTATTGCACACGTAGCAAAAAATAATCCGTTAACGCAATGTGATAAACGCTCTGTAAAATTACACTTTACTGGTGACAGCTGTTATCTATCTCCGTCGTATAGTAAGAATAAAACACTCCCGAGCTGGCTTTACTCATCTGTACAAGTTACTGCAAAGGTAGTGATTATTAAAAGCGGCATCGAGAAAGAAAAAATAATGAGTCAATTAACAACCCATTTTGAGCAAACCTTTAAGCCAATGTGGAATATTAATGGCGTGCCCATACACAGTCGCCAAGTAATGTATCAACAATTAAGCTTTATAGAGTTTACTCCCACTCATTGGAGTGGAAACTTTAAGCTAAGCCAAAATAAATCACCTGATGTAAGAGCGCTTATAAAACAAAGCCTAGAACTAGCCAATAAGCGCTCTATTGCACAGTTATTTTAGGCATAAAAAAAGGCTCTTTCGAGCCTTTGGATTAACTTTGGAAAGCTAAATTAATTAAACTATATAAGTGCAAATAGTTGTGGTGCTGCACTGTGGTAGTCAACTGCCATGGCAATACTTAAAGCTGTAATATTAACAATTGAAAAGGCAAACACTTGGCGAGCCCAGCCTGTTAAATCAATATTACGACGATAACCACGAAGCGCCATTAACAGCCACCAAAAGCTGGTAATACACGCCACAGCCATAAAGGCGGCACCCGTGTAGCCACTTATTGGTAATAGCATGACGACTAAAGCGTACACAGCAATATAAAGGACAATATGGCGCTTGGCTTTATCTATGCCTTGTGCAACGGGTAGTACAGGAATACCTGCTGCTTGGTAATCTTTAAAGCGAAAAATAGCAATGGCATATGAGTGCGGCATTTGCCACAAGCTAAACATAACCAGCAGTATTAATGCGCCCATATCGAACTGCCCTGTTACGGCGCAGTAACCTACTACTGGCGGTACAGCGCCAGAAAGGCTTCCGACAAATGTGCCATAAACAGAGTTGCGTTTCATGTAGAGGCTATATACCCCTACATAAATTACATAGCCAAACGCTGCAAAAAATACCGCGGCTTGAGTGGTGTAAGCAATGAGTAAACCAAAGCCAACAACACCCAATAAAACACCGTGACTCAGTGCAGCAAAGGCCGACATTTCGCCCGTTACTGTAACCCGCGTACGAGTACGTGCCATGGCTACATCTATATCTCTATCAATAACATTGTTGATAGCACAGCCCGATGCAACCACAAGCGACAAGCCAATTAAAGTAGCAATCATTAACCAAGGATCTACATCTCCTCGTGAGGCAAGTAAAAATCCACCTGCAACGCTAATAAGATTACCCATAATAATGCCTGGCTTAGTCACTGATAAATAACGACGAAACATTTTAAACTCCTAGTACATCATCATTGCGTTAGATTCGTAAATAATCCAAACAGATAGCCCAACAACCATTACGATGATCAGGGCACTGAATAGGAATGAGAACGTACTTGCACGGCCATCTTCTGTCGTAAAATTAAGATGTAAAAAGTATTTCAAATGCACCCAAATTTGTACAATAGCTAAAGTAACAATGCTCCAAAGCGTAGTTACTTTAGAAAAGTCGCCTTCCATTACCATGTAAAACGGTATGGCGGTTAAAATTATTGATAGCACAAAGCCTATTAAGTAAGTTTTAACGCTGCCATGAGATTCATCATGGTGATCACTTTGCATTTGCTTTAACGCATGTGTTTCGCTGTGGCTCATTACATTGCTCCCATTAAATAAACAACGGTAAATACACAAATCCAAACAATGTCTAAGAAGTGCCAAAATAGGCTTAGACAGCTTAAGCGCGTTACGGTTGGTTTACCTAAACCACGTTTAGCCACTTCTATCATCATAATTGTCATCCAAATTAAACCCGCCGTTACATGTAAACCATGTAGGCCAACTAACGAGAAGAACGACGTTAAAAAGGCACTTTGTTGTGGGCCATTACCATGCACAATTAGGTGATGAAATTCGTATATTTCCATACCAATAAACGCAGCACCTAAACAAAAGGTAATAAATAACCAAGTAAGTGTTAGTGCCTTTTTTTGCCCTTGAGCAGCAATCATGGCAAAGCCAAAGGTAATACTACTAATAAGTAGCGCAGCGGTTTCTACTGCAACAAAGTCGAGTTCGAAAATATCTTTACCTGATACACCACCGGCAGTGTTCATAAACAGCACTGCGTAGGTGGCAAAAAACGAGGCAAATAATAGGCAATCGGTCATTAGGTATAACCAAAAGCCAAATATCGTATCGCCCGAGGTGTCGTGATGATCATGCGCGTGGGCATGATCATCGTGCGATACAGAGTCTAAATTTGCAGATTCTAGATTTGCAGAAAGTGTACTCACGCGTTTAGCTCCTTATTTCCACTTGAATTATACGCAGCTTCAGTGCGTGCAATTTCATCTGGCTGTATGTAGTAATCAACATCATTGGTGTAACAACGCTTAATAAATATGGCAATTCCACCCACTAGCCCTACTACAGCTAACCACCAGATGTGCCAGATCATTGCAAAACAAAATACCGTTAGGCTGGCTGCCATAAATACACCCGCAGAGGTATTTTTAGGCATATGAATTGGGCTATAACTTGCTTTTGTTTGATAAGCTTGGCCTTTTTCTTTCGCCTCGGTCCATGCATCAATGTCATCAACGTGAGGAATAGTTGCAAAGTTATACACTTGTGGAGGTGAGCTAGTTGCCCATTCAAGTGTATGGCCGTTCCACGGATCGCCGGTTGTATCGTCAAGTGCTTCACGGTCTCTAAAGCTTACAAATAGTTGAATTGCTTGACTGATAATACCAAACATAATAATTACAGCACCGCCTGCGGCAATGTATAACCACATGTTCCAATCTGGATTATTGGTATGGTTTAAACGACGTGTCATACCTAAGAAACCAAGTACATACAACGGCATAAAGGCAACGAAGAAACCGATAATCCAACACCAAAATGATGCTTTACCCCATTTTTCGTTAAGCTTAAAGCCCATTGCTTTAGGGAACCAAAATACAAAACCAGCAAGGTAGCCAAATACTGCGCCACCAATAATAGTGTTATGAAAATGCGCAATTAAGAATAAGCTGTTATGCAATACGTAATCGGCACCCGGAATCGCAAGTAATACACCGGTCATACCGCCTACTGTAAAGGTAATCATAAAACCAAGCGTCCAAAGCACCGGAACGCTAATACGTAAACGGCCTCGGTAAATGGTAAATAACCAGTTAAATAACTTAACCCCAGTTGGTACGGCAATAACCATGGTCATTACCCCAAAGAACGCATTAACGTTTGCACTGGACCCCATGGTGAAAAAGTGATGTAGCCAAACAATAAAACCTAAAATTGAGATAGCACCGCTGGCATAAACCATCGACTTGTAACCAAATAAGCGCTTACCAGCAAACGTTGAGATAATTTCAGAAAAAATACCAAAAGCAGGTAGTACTAAAATATAAACCTCAGGATGACCCCAAGCCCAAAACAGGTTGATGTACATCATGGCGTTGCCGCCCGCTGCATTGGTAAAAAAGTGAAAGTCAAGGTAGCGGTCAAGCGTAAGCATGGCCAGCACAGCAGTTAAAATTGGGAAAGAGGCTGCAATTAAGATATTTGCCCACGTACATGCCCATGTAAAAATTGGCATTTTCATTAGGGTCATGCCTGAAGCACGCATTTTAAATACAGTAACTAAAAAGTTTACTGCCGTTAAAAGCGTACCGAGCCCGGATATTTGTAGCGCCCAGATATAATAATCAACCCCCACCCCAGGGCTAAAGGTCAGCTCCGAAAGCGGCGGATATGCCACCCAACCTGTTTTTGCAAACTCACCAAATACAAGCGATAAATTAATTAAGATGGCGCCGCTGGCGGTAAACCAAAAACTTAAATTATTTAGAAATGGGAATGCAACATCACGTGCACCAATTTGTAGAGGCAACACAATGTTCATTAAACCAATCATAAATGGCATCGCCATAAATATGATCATAATTACGCCGTGAGCGGTAAATATTTGGTCGTAATGCTCTGGTGGCAAATAACCCGGCGCACCACTGGTAGCAAGTGCTAACTGCGCTCGCATCATTATGGCATCAGAAAAACCACGAAACAGCATTATTAACGCTAAAAGGATATACATCACGCCTAAGCGTTTGTGATCGACAGACGTGATCCAGTCGCGCCAAAGCACGCCCCATTTTTTATACTTTGTAATAAGCCCGGCAATAATAAGCCCAGCTATCGCAATAACCGACATCGTGAACACAAGAATTGGCTCATGAAACGGAATTGCGTCGAGTGAAAGATTACCTAAAAACGACATTATTATTCCTCGCCTTGGCTGTGAGATGAAGGCATTGAGTGCTCAACCATTTCATGATGCTTTTTGCTCATTTGCCCATGTTCGCCCATTGCATGGTGCTTTTTGTTCATATCGCCATGCGCCTGCATATACTTCATAACAATGGTATGAAATAAGCCGTCATCAACTTTACCGTAATAAGAAACGGGGTTATTTTCGCTTGCTTTTGCAAGCTCAACATAATTCGCATGAGTAAGGTTATTAGCATTAGCTTTAACGCTAATTACCCACTTATCAAAATCTGCTTGGGTAGGAGTAGCAATGGCATTGAATTTCATACCAGTAAAACCTGCGCCACTGTAATTAGCCGAAAACCCTTTAAAAGTACCCGGTTCATTTGCAATTAAGTGAAGCTTGGTTTCCATGCCAGCCATTGAGTATATTTGGCTGCCAAGCTGAGGAATAAAAAACGAGTTCATTGTACTTTCTGACGTGATTTTATATTCAACAGGTACATTAGCTGGAAATACCAATTCGTTTACCGTAGCAATACCTTGCTCTGGGTAAATAAATAACCATTTCCAATTTAATGACACTACTTCAACAGTTAGATGATCACCTTTACCTTCAATCGGCTTGTAAGGGTCTAGCTCTTGGGTAGATTCCCAGGTAATAACACCTAAGATAATCACAATAACAATAGGAACAGCCCAAACTGCAGCTTCAATTTTATTTGAATGAGCCCATTTGGGCGCATAAATTTCTTGGTTTTGAGTATCTCTGTATTTCCAAGCGAAATACAAAGTCATCACAATAACGGGAACGACTACAAGCAACATAAGCACGGTTGCGATGATGATTAAATTTTTCTCATCAATGCCTATTTGCCCTTTTGGATCGAGTATCCCGCCTTTACAGCCTGACAACGCCAGCACTGTACTAGCTAAAGCAATATTACAAAGGTTACGAATTAACAAGGGAGTATCCTACAAACCTAGAGTTTTAATTTGCTGCTTAAATGAAAACCAAAGCAACGATTTTTCAATAAAAACCCAAGTTAACTAGAATTAAATTATAAAATAAGGGGGCTATTCAAAAGTTAAAGCTCATGCCAATTATGACCTAGCAACAAACCCAGCTTTCTAAACGCATTTATATAACGTAATAAAAGTTAACTTGGGTGAGTGTTGGTTGGCTGAATGTGTTTAAAAACACAGAGCTACTTTGTATACGCTAACTTTAATTATTTACAGCAAGAACAAATAATTAAAACCAGCAACAAAATGCAGCCTTACAGACAACCTGTAAAGCTAGGTGGAGCACGACAACCGTGTGAAGAGATCACAGGTTGCTGAACTTTAGCCTCGCCAAAAGCAAAGGCTGCTTTACGGAGGATTATTCCAGCACGACGCGCTGGAAAAATATGGAACAATAACCAACAAAGGCCGATTAGTAACTGACTTGATATGATCGGATGAGCTAAAAATTGCGCAAGACTAAGTAACAGTGGCTCTACAATAAACCCATCACTTAATAGCGCTTCAAGCTTAAAAGCATCCTCTAGTGCACCGCTTAGCAACATTACAGTATTAAACACTAATAAAGTTATAGCTACACACACGCCCTTGCCTGCTTTATTCAAGCGCACATACGTCTGCGGCTCGCCAGAGGCAAGTTCCGTATTTGTATGTTGCAAAGAAAGTGTGTTCAAAGACATTAACCTACTAAAATGACTATAACAAAACGAGAGTTATACAGTTTGCAATGGAAAAACTTAAAAGACATTGCAGTTGTAAGCCCTAAAACCGGGTGCTAAATACAATCAAATCCGCCTAGCACAAATTGACCTAGTGGAAATTGATCCGTATCAATTAAACTTTCAAAACTTACTGAAAGTTCGAATGTGAGTATAACAAAGAGAATATTCTGTTCAACTAAAAAACATATTTTTTGAGTTAAGCTTTAGAAGCTATTTTGTTAATAAAAAATAACACAATAGAAAATAAAGGTTTAGCTTATAGATATTTGATATTTAAGAGACTTGAGGAGTAGAGATAAGGATATTAATGAGGTTAAAAATAAAGGAGTACAAATAAAAACAGCCCAAATTCAGTCACCACCGAAATTGAGCCGCCTTTCACACTGACAACATCTTCACACACAATATAAAGATTCTTGGTTTACACTGAGCGGCAATTGTAGGGAATAAAAACAACTCAAGCTAAGTCACCACCGAACTTGAGTTGCCTTTCACACTGACAACATCTTCACACACAATATAAAGATTCTTGGTTTACACTGCGTGGCAATTGTAGGGAATAAAAACAACTCAAGCTAAGTCACCACCGAACTTGAGTTGCCTTTCACACTGACAACATCTTCACACACAATATAAAGATTCTTGGTTTACACTGCGCAGCAATTGTAGGGAATAAAAACAACTCAAGCTAAGTCACCACCGAACTTGAGTTGCCTTTCACACTGACAACATCTTCACACACAATATAAAGATTCTTGGTTTACACTGCGCGGCAATTGTAGGGAATAAAAACAACTCAAGCTAAGTCACCACCGAACTTGAGTTGCCTTTCACACTGACAACATCTTCACACACAATATAAAGATTCTTTTGAGCGAGGCTAACTTATGCCTCAAGCTTATGACTAGAGCCTTGCTCTGTGTCTATGGTTAAACTTTAGAGTGTTAGCTCCAATTTGACAAACGAGAAAAATAAACCTAATGGATGAAAAAAACTAACTTATAGACTTTGGTCTAATACATTAAGGTTGTGTTTATTTAGAAGCTAAATGCATACACAAATAGCAGGCACAAAAAAAGCGCTTTAAAAGCGCTTTTAATAAAATTGATATGGTTATTTTACAAATTTAAATAATTTGATTTTCTTTCCAGGCTTGCTCTTTAGCCATGCGGTTTTTACGTTTATCGCATGGGTCATCACAATCACAGGCTTTATCAATACCTACAGAGCCTAGACCACCACAGCTACTTGCCATCGATTTTTTTTGCACGATCATACCAACGGCCATCGCCGAAACTATTAAAATTAGTAAGCCAAAAGTAAGAAGAAAAAGTGACATTGCTTAGCCCCTATTGATCAGCAATAAATTATGCTCAAGCATTCTTGAGCGACTGCTAAATTATACACTAAAATACAATTTAGATGCGAGTAAAGTCTATTCTAAAAATTAGGTTAGAATATTACTCTAAACTTAAACCAACCTAAATTAAGATTAATTATATTACAAGTATGGCTTAAATGCAGGGCTTGAATACGTTATTAGCCCTTCTTGTGATTTAGCTATTAGATAAACGGGTAAATCATGTTGCTCAGCATATGCTTGTGCTTTATCCATTCCCATTACAGTAAGCGCTGTCGCTAGACCATCAGCAGTCATTGCACTTGGGTGTAATACAGTAACCGATACTAAATCGTGTTTAATTGGCATACCTGTTACCGGATCAATTAGATGGGTATAAATCTCACCATCCATCTCATAAAAAATACGATAATCACCCGATGTAGCAATACCGTTGGTGCCAGGCGATAGAACACGGTGCACTTTACGCTCGCCAGGCTTTGCATCTGGTTGCTCAATAGCAATTTTCCAATCTTGGTTATTAGGTTTTTCGCCACTAATACGAAGCTCACCGCCAATCTCAACCATATAATTAGTAATACTGTGGCTTTCTAATAGCTGCGCTACTTTATCAATACCATAGCCTTTAGCAGTAGCCGAAAATGACAGTTCTAATCCATCAACAGTTTTACTTAAGCCTTGCTCATTTAAAATAAGTTTATCAACACCTATTTTTTCGACCATTTTTGTAAGTTCAGTGTCGCTTGGGCGATTAGTCGGTTTTTTATCAGGGCCAAAACCCCATAAATCAATAAGTGGGCCCATTGTTACATCAAGCGTGTTGGTTGATTTACCTAAGCGAATTGATTCACTTATTACAGCTCTAAAGTCTTCACTGATAGGCATAACTTGATTTGCAGGAAGCCTGTTAAATGTGTTTATTTCAGAGTCGTCAATATAAGTAGACATTGACTGGTTTACATTTTTTAGCACGTCGTCTATTTGTGTTTGTAATACTTTAGATGATAACTGCGCTTGCTCATCATAAAACTTAATATGATAAGTAGTGCCCATTGTTCTACCCTCTAAAAAAACACCTTCTGGTACTGGCTTTTCGCCACAACCAGTGAGTAATAAAGTCAATGTAATTAAAAATAAAGCTATAAAGCTTTGAAATGTACCCACTCGATTCATGAAAGCCTACTTATAAAATAAAGAATAAAAAAAGCCTCGTAACACTAAGTGCAACGAGGCTGGTATTTTAACCAAAACTAATGTGTTTTGGTATGGGTGTTAGCCACCGAAATCATCTAATAAGATATTTTCGTCTTCTACACCTAAATCTTTAAGCATTGTGATAACTGCCGCGTTCATCATTGGAGGACCACACATGTAGTACTCACAATCTTCTGGCGCTTCGTGATCTTTAAGATAGTTCTCAAATAACACGTTATGGATAAAGCCTGTATAGCCTTCCCAGTTATCTTCAGGCTGTGGATCTGAAAGTGCAGTATGCCATACGAAGTTAGGGTTTTCAGCCGCTAGGCCGTCAAAATCTTCAACGTAGAACATTTCACGCTCAGAACGTGCACCATACCAAAAGCTCATCTTACGTTTAGAGTTCAAACGTTTAAGTTGGTCAAAGATATGTGAACGCATTGGAGCCATACCAGCACCACCACCAACAAAAATCATTTCTGCGTCAGTTTCTTTAGCGAAGAACTCACCAAACGGACCAGAAATAGTTACCTTGTCGCCTTTTGTTAGTGACCAAATGTACGATGACATTTTACCACAAGGCAAGCTAAGGTTTCTTGGTGGAGGCGTAGCGATACGCACGTTAAGCATGATTATGCCTTCTTCTTCCGGGTAGTTAGCCATTGAGTAAGCACGAATAGTCTCTTCGTCTACTTTTGACTCCAGGTCGAAGAAACCAAAGTGGTTCCAATCGCCACGATACTCTTCAGGAATTTCAAATTCAGAGTATTTAACGTGGTGAGCAGGTGCTTCTATTTGGATGTAACCACCCGCACGGAAAGGCACTGACTCGCCATCTGGAATTTGCAGCTTAAGTTCTTTAATGAACGTTGCTTTGTTATCATTAGAGATAACTTCACAATCCCACTTCTTAACACCGAAAATTGACTCTTCAAGTTCAATTTCCATGTCGTTTTTAACATTTACCTGACACGCTAAACGACAGCCTTCACGGGCTTCACCTTTAGAAATGTGATCAAGTTCAGTTGGTAAGATATCGCCGCCACCTTCTTTAATGTGAACACGACACTGACCACAAGAGCCACCGCCACCACATGCAGATGATACGAAAATACCTGACTCAGATAGCGCGCCTAAAAGCTTACTACCTGCTGATGTTTTAATGGCTTTGTCTGGGTCGCCATTAATGCTGATGATGATGTCACCGCTCGCAACTAACTTAGATTTAGCACCAATGATCACTAAAACTAGTAGTACAACGATAGCGATGAAAACACCAACGCCTAAGAAAATCTGATAATCCATGATTTATCCTCGCTACCTTTACAGTGAAATACCAGAGAATGACATAAAGCCAAGTCCCATTAAACCAACAGTGATGAAGGTAATACCTAAACCACGTAGGCCGTCTGGCACGTCTGAATATTTCATTTTCTCACGGATACCTGCAAGTAAAGTAATTGCAAGCGCCCAACCAACACCAGCGCCAATACCATAAACAACAGACTCGCCGAAGTTATAGTTACGCTCAACCATGAATGATACCGCACCAAATATTGCACAGTTAACTGTGATAAGTGGTAAGAAGATACCTAATGCGTTGTATAGTGCAGGGAAAAACTTATCTAATGCCATTTCCAAAATTTGCACAAGTGCTGCAATAACACCGATGAAAGTTAAGAAACGTAAAAAGCTAAGGTCTGCATCTGGGTAACCTAACCAAGCTAGTGAGCCTGGTGCAAGTACCGCATGGTAAACCAAGTTGTTAACTGGTACTGAAATACCTAATACAACTATAACCGCTATACCTAGGCCAATCGATGTAGTTACTTTTTTAGATACTGCTAAAAAAGTACACATGCCTAAGAAGAATGACAACGCTAAGTTCTCAATAAAAACGGCTTTTACAAATAAACTAATATAATGTTCCACTGTTTGCCCCTTACGCTTTAGCTTCTACTTGGTCTTTCTTAAAGGTACGAAGTACCCAAATGAATAAACCAATGATGAAGAATGCACTCGGTGGTAAAATCAATAGACCCATAGGCTGATACCAACCGCCATCTTGTACTAATGGGATAATATCAACACCGAATAGTGAACCCTTACCAAATAGCTCACGAATAAAGCCAACAGTAAGAAGTACTACAGAGTAGCCTAAGCCATTACCAATACCGTCAAGGAATGACATAAGTGGTGGCGATTTCATCGCGTATGCTTCAGCACGACCCATTACGATACAGTTAGTAATAATTAGACCAACGAATACAGAAAGCTCTTTTGCCGTAGCGTAAGAGAATGCTTGTAATACTTGGTCAACAACGATTACCAATGATGCAATAATTGTCATTTGTACGATGATACGTACAGATGATGGGATCTGATTACGAATAAGCGAGATAAAGAAGCTCGAAAATGCAGTTACTAATGTCAATGCGATTGACATGATTAACGCATTTTTTAAGCTAGACGTTACCGCTAGCGCAGAACAAATACCAAGTACTTGTAGTGCGATTGGGTTGTTAGCTAAAACCGGACCAAACAGGACCGCCTTCATTTCTTTAGTATCAGCCATTATTTCAATGCTCCTTTACGTACTTTTGCAAGGAAAGGGCCAAAGCCATTTTCACCAGTCCAAAAGTCAACTGCATTGTCAACACCGTTAGACGTTAATGTAGCACCTGAAAGACCATCGATCTTATGCTCATCACCGCCTGCAGTACCTTTAACAATTTGAATTGGCAGTTCTTTGCCTTCCCATGTAGCAGTCCACTGTGGGTTTTGAATTTCGCCACCAAGACCAGGGGTTTCATTATGCTTGTAAAAGATAATACCTTTAACAGTTTCACCATCGCTTTCAAGCGAGATAAAACCATACATTAAGCCCCATAAGCCGTAGCCTTGGATAGGAAGAATGATTGCATCAACTGAACCATCTTCTTTTTTAGAGATATACACCGGCGACTCTTTAGTCACACGTTGAATACCAGCAATGTCTGTTACGCCTTTCTCTTTAAGAGAAACGCTTAATTCAGCATCATATTTGCTTTTTTCAAAATCGAAGATTGTTGGGTCTGTATCTACAAACTCACCCGTAGTCATGTTTACAACACGTGCTTCGATTTTAGCGTCAAATGTTTCTAACACATTTTCAACTTTATCGATGCCCGCAGCAGCTAAGATATTGCTTTGAATATCTTTGTTTTTATTAGCTTGCTGTAAAGGACGAAGCTGTACAGAAGCAAACGATACAATGATTGCACACACTAAACATAGTGCTACAACAACCGTTAACGTTTTGCCGATTGATTCGTTATTACTAGACATTACGTGCCAACCTCCGCTTAATATTAGCTTGCACTACAAAGTGATCGAACAATGGAGCGAATAAGTTAGCAAATAAGATTGCTAGCATCATACCTTCTGGGAAAGCAGGGTTCACAACACGGATCATAACTACCATAAAGCCAATAAGCGCGCCGTAAGCGAACTTACCTTTATCGGTAAATGCAGCAGAAACAGGGTCAGTAGCCATAAAGAACATACCGAACGCAAATCCACCTAGTACTAAATGCCAATGCCAAGGCATTGCAAATACTGGGTTATTTTCTGAGCCAACAGCATTTAATAAAAATGCAGTTGCTACCATACCTAGGAATACACCTAGTACGATGCGCCAAGAAGCGATACGAACGTATATTAAGAACAAACCACCTACTAATAATGCAAGTGTAGATGTTTCACCTACAGAACCTTGAATGAAACCGTAAAACGCATTCCACCATAATTCCATGTTTGCATAATCAAGTGTGCCAGCAAACGCTTGGCCTAGCATAGTTGCACCAGAGAAAGAATCTACTGCTGTCCATACTGTGTCACCTGAAATTTGAGCTGGGTATGCGAAGAATAAAAATGCACGGCCCGCTAAAGCAGGGTTTAAGAAGTTACGGCCAGTACCACCAAAGATTTCTTTAGCGATTACAACACCAAACGTAATACCTAACGCAACTTGCCATAAAGGAATTGTTGCAGGCAGTATCAGTGCAAATAAAACAGACGTTACGAAGAAACCTTCGTTAATTTCATGTTTACGCACTGAAGCAAATATAACTTCCCAAAAACCACCTACCGCAAACGTTACTGCGTAGATAGGTAAGAAGAAACATGCTCCGTAGAACATTTTAGCGCCCCAGCCTGATTCAGCAGTTAATTCACCACCAAATAACTGGAACAGACCAACCTGCCAAGAATTTGCTAGTTCAAAACCTTGTGCTAAAGCACCTGCGGCCTGATGACCGATATTGAACATACCAAAAAACATAGCTGGGAACGTCGCCATCCACACTAAAATCATCATACGTTTTAGGTCGATGTTATCGCGTACGTGTGTCGCGCCTTTATTTACATAGCCTGGTGTATAAAAAATTGTTGCTGCTGCTTCATACAGAGCGTAGAACTTTTCATATTTACCACCGGCTTCAAAATTCGGCTCGATATCTTCTAGATATTTTTTTAAACCCATCTCTCTAGCCTTCCTTCTCGATCGTAGTTAAGCAATCGCGCAGGATAGAACCATACTCGTATTTGCCTGGACAAACGAAGGTACATAACGCTAAATCTTCTTCATCAAGTTCAAGCGCGCCTAATGAAATTGCACTGTCTAAGTCACGTGCGATTAAGTCACGTAATAATAGAGTTGGCAAAATATCTAACGGCATTACGCGCTCGTAGCTACCAATTGGTACCATGGCACGTTTTGAACCACCTGTAGACGTTGTCATTTTAAATAAACGACTCGGTGCAAGGTGAGAAAGGAATGTACGCGTTACAGAGAATTTATTACTACCTGGTGCAATCCAGCCAAACAATTCTTTTTCGCGACCTTCAAGTAAAACTGATACTTGAACGTGGTAACGACCTAAGAATGCATGAACACCGTTTGAAATAGAACCCGATAAAACAGAACCAGAAATAACGCGGTTATCTCCGTCTTCTAATTCACCAGCTACTAAGTCATCCAATGAAGCACCTAGTTGTGTTTTCACTAAACGTGGGTTTTTAACGCGAGGACCTGCAAGCGAAATAACACGGTCTGCGTTAATTTCACCAGTAAGGAACAAGTGACCAAACGCAATAACGTCTTGGTAACCAATGTGCCACACTTTTTTGCTAACAGATACAGCATCAAGATGATGGATATGAGTGCCAACGAGGCCAGCCGGATGCACACCACCAAACTCATGTACTTCTACTTGAGCGATAGATGAGCTAGGAACTTGGCTGCCTGCTTTTTTACACACAAATACTTTACCATCGGTCAAACGCGAAACAACAGCAAGACCCGCTTCAAATGCAGCTGCATTTTCGGCAATAATCACTGCAGGATCTGCAGCTAATGGGTTTGTGTCGATTGCGGTCACAAAAATAGAACTAGGATTTTCATCCACAGCCGCTACTTTGCTAAATGGGCGAACACGAAGTGCCGTCCACTGACCTGACTGGATAAGTACTTCTTTGGCTTTTTCACGATCTAAGCTCGAAAGCTCATCTGCACTGAAAGAGTCAAAGGTGATTTGCTCACTGCCTGCTACTTCAATAACAACAGATTGCAGCACACGTTTAGCACCACGATTTATTTCTTTTACTGTGCCAGAAGCTGGAGCAGTAAATAGGACGCCTGGGTTCTTTTTATCTTCAAAAAGAACTTGGCCTTTTTTGACTTGGTCATCCACACGAACATGCATGGTTGGACGCATACCGATAAACTCTTCGCCAAGCACAGCTACACGTTTGACAGCAGAACCGTCATGTATAACTTGCTGTGGCGCGCCCTCTAAGGGTAAATCCAGACCTTTTTTTATGTTGATCATACGCACTTGCATTACATTAAAGGAAAGAAACTGAAAAATCGTATCAACCACGTCGCCATTTGAGTTATTCCAAGTTATATCAAGGTGCAAAAGAGCAGCTTGCTCGGTTTATCAAACAAGCAACGTAGTAAAACTCATCACATATTGCCCAGATTTTAACATCATTTTGGACGACTATGCGAGTGTATTTATGAAAATTATACGACAGAAACACTTATTTGGTTTTGTTAAGTGATTTTAATAAAAATCAAGTTAGACCAAAGTGGTAGCCTGAGCAAGTATAGTCCATTATTTAACTGCTCAATTAACAAACCATCGCATACAAAAAAAGCCGCGAATGCGACTTTTTATAATTACAAAGTATGATTAATCAACCATATTTGCGATTGGCTTAACTGAGTCTACGTCTTGATCGTAATCAACACCGTCAAAACCAAAACCAAATAAGCGTAAAAACTCGTTATGGTAACCAACATAGTCAGTTAGCTCATCAATTGAGCTTGTATCTACACTATCCCATACAGCTTGAACACGCGCTTGCACATCGTCCTCTAGCTCTTTGTAATTTTGGAATAAGTGACCGCCCTCATCAAAGCGCGGCGTTTCACCATAAAGGTTTTCACTAAATAATGCGTGAATTTGCTCAATAGTTCCTTCGTAAGTGCCATCAGCTTTCATTACTTTAAATAGAGCTGAAATATATAAAGGCATAATAGGAATAGCAGAACTTGCTTGAGTTACTACTGCATTAAGTGATGAAACATACGCTTCACCATTTAGCGCTTTAGTTGACGCTTTTATAGCCGCGGTAGCACGATCTAAGTCTTCTTTTGCTTTACCAATCGTAGCGTGTCCGTAAATTGGCCACGTTAACTCTTTACCAATATAAGTATAAGCAGTCGTTTTAAAGTTATCAGCAAGTACATCTGCTTCTTTTAAAGCGTCAATCCACATTTCCCAATCTTCACCACCCATTACTTTAATGGTGTTGTCGATATCTTCTTGGTTTGCTGCTTCTACCGTAATTTCATCAATTTCACGCTTTGATGTATTTAGGTTTTTAGTAGTAACGGCACTGCCAATTGGCTTAAGGGTAGAAGAAAACACTTCACCCGTGTTTGGATCCGTACGACGAGGTGATGCAAGGCTGTAAATAATGCAGTCTATTTTACCTAAATCGGCTTTGATGGTGTCGATTGCTTTTTGCTTAATTTCGTTAGAGAACGCATCGCCATTAATATTTTTTGACCAAAGGCCTGCTTCATCAGCAGCGTTTTGGAATGCCGCTGTATTATACCAACCAGCAGAACCTGTTTTACGATCTGTACCCTCTTTTTCAAAGAAGATACCTAATGTTTTAGCACCACCACCAAACGCAGCTGTAATACGCGATGCCAAGCCGTAGCCTGTTGATGCGCCAATAACTAGTACATTTTTTGGTGCACTTTTTAATGCGCCTTGTTGTTTTACATAGTTAATTTGTTCTTGAACATGCTCTGCACAACCTGCTGGGTGTGCGTTAGTGCAGATAAATCCACGAATTTTTGGCTTAATGACCATTGATCATCCTATATCTTTTACTATAAAAATTAGCGCTAGTTTAAAGGCTAATACTAAAAACACTGATCTGATCAGTTAAATACCGACCAAAGACTCTATTTATTATAATTAATTTACATTTTTCTTAGTCAAGCTTTGAGCCGCCTAAACAATTAGGAGAGTCAGGGGCTTCGCCGCCGTGCTCTGTAAATTCATCAGGTGTGTAGGTATGAATAGCGAGTGCATGTATATGATTCGCTAATTCATCTTTTAATATTTCATTAATTTGGCGATGGCGTTGTAACAAACGCTTACCTGCAAAATCTTCACTCACTACTATTACTTTAAAGTGTGATTCAGTACCTTTGCTGTGCATATGGCTTTCGTTTATTACATTTAAATGCTTACACGCGATAGCACTGCTGATTTTTTCTTGAATTTGTTGCTGCATAGACATAAAAGACCATTTTATATAGCTAGTTTATTAACTCACTATAACAACTTAATTTAACTAACTAAATTGCTTTTGCTTAATGTGCTCAATAAATCGATAAGTTAGACTAATTCGTGGATGTGCAAGTGTTGTTTGCTTTGGTATCGCGTGTTGATAATCGCGCTGACTATGTCCACTCATCACTAAGCAACTGCCACTATGAAGCTTTAAATCGGTCACTTTATTAGTCGCTTTTTGTTTGAGCTTTAATATTCGCTCAGCACCAAGCGATATACAAACAATAGTAGGCTCTGAGCCAAGTTCTATTTCGTCATCGCTATGCCAACCCATTGTATCGTTTCCATCTCTGTAATAATTAACTAATAACGAGTTAAGTGGCTTATTTAAATGACGCTCTAGGCGTTTGCGCATATTTAAAAGTATGTCATTCCATGGTTCTACTATTTGTTTACTATGCGAATAGCCGTATTCAATATTTAAATCGCTCATAAAACATTGCAACCGAGGGATAGGCCCTGTTTTACCGTAAACAGTTACATTCGGTTGCTGCCAGTGTAAATTTTTTTGAAGATAATAAAACAGATCGAGGCTTTTTTGTGCACTAAGTGCCCTACTTTGATAAGAAAAGCCATTTGGTAACTGTTGGGGGTTGGCGTTTTGCCGTTGCATGTTAGAATTTACCTACATTAGATTACTGATCAACAACCATTATGACGACGCAAGCCCAGCTAGGCGATAAAACCTTTACTCTTGAACGCTTCCCTTTGGATCAAAAAAACCGCAGTTTACAAGCGTGGGATTCTGCCGATGAGTACCTTATCAATTATGTTAACGAACATCACCCTGAATGTCGCTCTTTGCTTATTTTGAATGATAGCTTTGGCGCACTTGCTTGTTATTTTAATCAATTAACGGTTTGTTCAGTTAACGATTCTTATATTAGCCACCAAGCTGCGGCTTACAATTTAAAAGAAAACAAGCTATCTACAGCAGAATTTACACAGCTTGATAGCTTGTCTGCTTTGCCAGAAGGTGTTGATTTAGTACTTATTAAAATTCCTCGTAATGTTGGATTTTTACAGTTTCAGCTTAGTGAATTAAGCGAAGTGCTAACGCCAGGTACACCTGTTATTGCTGCAGGTAAAACAAAAGAAATTCATAATTCAACAATAAAGGCTTTTGAGCAATATATTGGTGAAACGAAAACAAGTTTGGCGGTTAAAAAGTCACGCCTAATCTTAAGCACTGCTAAAGGTGGTTATAAAGCGGCTGATTTCCCTGTAACGTGGGAACTTGAAGGCACAGAATTTAATATAACGAACCATGCCAATGTGTTTTCGCGTGATTCGTTAGATATAGGTGCGCGATTCTTTTTTAATTATTTGCCACAAACCCCCAAAGCTAAAAGCATTATTGACTTAGGCTGTGGTAATGGTGTGGTTGGTTTAATGACACTATCTCGTTGCCCTAACGCATCGGTTACGTTTGTTGATGAGTCATACATGGCTGTGGAATCTGCAAGGTTAAATGTAGAGCTTAACCAAGGTGATAAATTTGATAACTGCGAATTTATTGAAAATGACTGTTTAACCGGTTTTGAAAGAGACAGTGTGGATATGGTTTTATGTAATCCTCCATTTCATCAAGCTCAAGCTGTTACCGATCACATAGCTTGGCAAATGTTTAAACAAGCAAAAGACACGCTAAAAGAAGGTGGTGAGCTGCGTATTATTGGTAATCGTCATTTAGATTATCATGACAAGTTAAACCGCATGTTTGGTAACTGTAAGTTATTAGGTTCAAACAAAAAGTTTGTCGTTTTAAGTGCAACTAAAAATAGTGGAATGCTATAAATGAAATTAACACACACTATAGTCACGTGCTGCGCACTACTTATACTTGCCGGTTGCGCAAAGCAACCAGGCCAAGTAATACTTAACCCTGTGTATAAAAATGGCCAAATTAGTACTATAGATAGCAGCTTAAGTACTAGTGTAATTGATTTACGTGGCGATACATCAACACTTAAACTCATTGAATCTGACAAAACTAAAACCTTTGCAAGCCAAGGTTTAACTGACTCAGTTAAAAGTGTTTTAGATAGCGCCCTTAATCGAAACGGTGCAAGTATATCTAACTTAGCCACAGTGCGCTTTGAAGTCGACATTCATGCGCTGCAAGCCGTTGTAACTGAAAAATTAATGAGCCATACCAGTGAAGCGACTATAGAGCTTGGTGTACGTGTGATCCGCTCTACTAGCAATTTTAGTAAGGTATATCGAGGAAGTGCAAACCTTGAAGGCCCACTTAGTCACGAACGTGCAAAAATTGAAGGTCAGCTCAATAAGTTGACTGAACAGATTATTACCCGCATTGTATCTGACCCCGAATTAATAGAATTTTTAGAAGGTTAACTATGAAACGACTTTTTTTAATCTGCTTAAGCCTATTTGTAAGTGTAAGTAGCTATGCAGCCCAAGAAGGCCGCTTTGTGCAAAAAGATAACATTTTTCCGCGCGTTGAAATTGTCACTTCAATGGGCAGCATAGTGGTTGAACTTGATCGCTCTAGAGCACCTATTACGGTAAATAACTTTTTAACGTACGTATCTGATAAAAGCTACCAAGGGAGTGTTTTTCATCGTATAGAGCGCGATGTAGAAAACGACCGTGACTTTGTTATTCAAGGTGGTGGCTATGACAAAGATTACGACGGTCTTCACGAAAACGACCCTATATTTAACGAAAGCGGTAACGGCATGAAAAACGATATGTATAGCATTGCTATGGCGTATCAAGATCGCGAACCTCACTCAGGCACTCGTCAGTTCTTTTTTAACATGGACAATAACGATCACTTAAACCCTGGCAAAGATTGGGGTTTTGCAGTTTTTGGTAATGTTATGGAAGGCTACGAAACTCTTGATAAAATTATGGCAGTTGAAACTGATTTTAATGAAAAAATTGGTTACGATTTTGTGCCTAAAAAACCTGTTGTTATTTTAAATATTAAAGTGCTTGAGCAAGTACCATTATAATTAATGAGGTGCAGCCAAGTTGCACCCAACCGCCAATGAAGGCCTTATGAGCAAATCTCTCTCTGTTAGCGAATACTTTTCTTATTTTAAAGATAAGCGCTTAATCAATATTTTTATATTTGGTATGAGTAGTGGTTTCCCGTGGGTTTTAATTGGCTCTGTTATGTCGGCGTGGCTAAAAGATGAAGGCTTGAGCCGCAGTATGATTGGCCTATTTGGTATTGTTTTTGGCGCTTACAGCATCAACTTTTTATGGTCACCTCTAATAGACCGCTCAAAACTCCCCTTTTTATATAAATGGTTAGGTCAAAGGCGCAGTTGGATTCTATTTTGCCAAAGCTTTATGTTCATTGGCACGGTGATGTTAGCTGGCCTTGATTTAAAAGCTAATTTAGCAATTGCGGCGGGCATATGTTTACTAATCGCTGTAGCCTCAGCGACCCAAGACATCGCCATTGATGCATTTAGAATAGATACCCTAAACGAAAACGAATCGCACAAAGCCACTGCTGCTGCAGCCATGGCTACATCGGGTTGGTGGACAGGCTACGCGTTATTAGGTGCCATTCCTTTTTATATGGCCGATATTCCCTCTTTAGATTGGCCACAAGTGTATTATTTTTTAGCAGTTGTAATGTTGCTACTAATGAGCGGGGTGCTATTTGCTAAAGAGCCAAAATCAAACCGAGAAGCCGTTCATGCAGAGCTTGAACGTGTATACATAGAAAAACTCGCCAATATAAAACAAACACCTTTTACCAAAGTTATTGCTTGGCTTGGCGTAACAGTAATAGACCCATTTAAAACCTTTTTTGCTAAAAATGGGGTTAAAACAGCCCTCGCGCTACTGGCGTTTATATTTTTATTTAAAATTGGCGAAGCGTTCTTAGGACGCATGTCTATTGTTTTTTATAAAGAAATAGGCTTTAGCAATAGTGATATAGCTACTTTTTCGAAAGTAGGCACGGCAGTTTTAACCATCGCCTTTACGTTTGTAGGCAGCTTGTTTAATCAAAAATATGGCATTGTTAAGGGGCTATTTATAAGTGGCATTGCTATGGCGGCCTCTAATTTAGCATTTTCAGCTATTGCGCTTGTAGGGCCAAATCTAGGGCTATATGCATTTGCTATAGTGATTGACGGTTTTACGCAGGCTTGGTCACTAGTTGCTATGGTCGCGTTTATATCAATGCTGTGCGATCGTGCTTTTAGTGCAACACACTATGCATTATTAGCTTCACTTGGTAATTTAGGCCGCACGCTGCTTTCTAGTTACAGTGGTGTGGTTATTGATGATTGGCTATTAGGAAATTGGGCGCTGTTTTTTGTTTTAACAGCTTTAATGGTTATACCGTCGTTGATATTTTTATATCTTATTAGGCATAAATTGTACGAGCTTGAGAAGAATTATCATAAAAATATTTAATGCATCCCTGCATTAACATATTGCTTAGCACTTTCAAGTGCCCCTTAAAGTGTACTAAGCAATGATTCAGTTAATCTACTTTTAATAAGCTTAAAGCTTCATGTGGATCAACTTCTAAGGCAGTACAATAGCGAACAAACTCAATAACATCTAAACGGCGCTCTTGGTTTTCAATTTTGCCGATAAACGAGTGAGGCGTTCCAAGCACTTGCGCTAGGCTTCGCATTGTATGACCTTTTTCGTGGCGCTTACTTTTAAGCCACTTTGTTAGCTTTGCATTTTCTTCAGAAGAAACTGTTTTGCCCATCATTTTACATCTCCTACTAGATGATTTGACTTACCCGTTAAAGCAGTAGTCTATCAATAGCTGTAGGCAAGTAAGCAGCCGCACTTATTTTTACTTCAATAGCAAGCTATCGCTTTATAAAGCACTTGTTGCTACTCCCACCCACATAGCTAAAAACACTACGCTACAAACGTGGTACATATTATTATTAGGAATGAAATTTTGCCCGTCTCATTCTTGGATACATTATATACTATTAACACTTTGGTTAAATAACTAATTACATACTCGGTACAGATTTAACCACTGACCAATATTTATAAACGCTGAATATTAACTCTAAGTATGCAAAAATATTAATAAATTTACTTTTTATATTAAAAAAATAAAAATATTTTTTATAACAATTTTATCGTTACATGTTTATGATTAAGCAATAATTAGCGTTAATAAAGGTTAAATAATGTTCAGACTTTTGTTTTTATTACCTATTGTACTGTGTTTAGGATGGTACTTTTTCCTACGACAAAACGGCGTACCTATTAAACAAGGTAAAAAAGGGTTCATGTATATATTAGGTTTTTCGGCTTTTGTACTGGCTTTTTTTATATTCATAATGCAAATCACCGAATACAGCCCGAGTGAATTGTAGGCATTAAAAAAGCCGCAAATGCGGCTTTAATATATAAACGTGCAGTTAATTAAACGCTAAAGCTTGCACCACAACCACAGGTTGTTGTTGCATTGGGGTTAGATACAAAAAAGCGTGCGCCTTCTAACCCTTCAGTGTAATCAACTTCACCATCTACTAAGTATTGAATACTCATAGGGTCAATAACCAGCGTTACACCATTTTTAACAATTTCTAAATCGCCAGGGTTCGCTTTTTCATCAAAGGTAAAACCATATTGAAAACCTGAACAACCACCACCTGTTACATAAACACGTAGTTTTAGCTCTGGATTTTCTTCTTCGTCGATTAACTGTTTTACACGTACAGCAGCTGCATCGCTGAACTTAATTGGTAATTCTTCAGACATTTTAAAACCCTCAATATCGCAATGGCGTGATTATCTAATACCCGAGTGTTTTAATCAAGTATAGTAAAACAACTCTTTCATCTAAGTTATACAGTTTAACAAGCTAAATATTTTGTATATTTCGAAACTATTTTGCTTTTGCTAAGTGTAAGACCATACACAGTAATGATTGTTAATATAAGTTACAAAAATTTCAAAATCACAAGGACTTAGCTGAACTCTTTTGCTAAAATGTTCGCTGAAAAAATGTGGCGGAGAATACAGCATGTGGCTTGAGCGGCTCAGGCGTCGATTAGCAAAACCAAAAACATCCGTACAATTATGCCTATTAGGCGTAAGTGCCGGATTAATTGCTGCATTTTTTATCATTTTATTTCGCTTAACTATTCTGTTTTTTCAAAGCTTATTTTTAGAAACCCCAGACAACTTTACAACCTTACCTACGCTTGAACGTGTATTAATGCCTTTAATTGCAGCGCTACTTATTGCTATATTTGCAGCACTTACAGGTTTTAAGCATTACCGTTTAGGTATTCCGTTTGTTATTCACCGTATTAAACGTCACTACGGGCAAATGCCGCTATACAACACGGTAAACCAATTTGTTGGTGGCGCGCTTGCACTTATTAGTGGTTTTTCAGTGGGCCGCGAAGGCCCCTCTGTACACATGGGTGCTACTGGCGCGAGCATATTGGCCGATAAACTTCATTTACCCCATAATGCTATGCGTACATTGAGCGGCTGTGGTGTTGCTGCGGGTATTGCGGCCTCATTTAACACCCCGCTTGCTGCTGTTATTTTTGTTATGGAAGTGGTACTTCGTGAATATAAGGTGCATATATTCGTACCTATTATGTTAGCAGCCGTAACAGGCGCACTAGCTACACAGTTTGTGTTTGGCGAAGGCTCAGAGCTTGCGCTTATTACAATAGCACCGCTAAGTGGCTGGCATTATCCATACTTAATTTTATGCGGAATGGCCCTAGGTGCTATTGCGTTTAGCTTTAATCAAAATTTAATGTTAATTATTAAAACATTTAAACCTTTAAGCATGTTCCCTCGTTTATTAATTGCAGGTTGCATTGCGAGCTTAATAGCATACGCAGTACCTCACGCTATGGGCTCTGGTATGAGTGCAATTACCATTGCAGTTGAATCTCCTGATAACGTAAAGCTGCTAACGACTATTTTAATCGCTAAATTATTGGCCACACTATTTGCTATTGGCTTGGGTATTCCTGGCGGCTTAATTGGCCCAGTAATTGGGCTTGGGGTACTCATTGGTACACTAATGGCGTTTTTAGCTCAGTATATAAGCCCAGGTACTGATATTGCTGGTACGTATGGTGTTTTAGGTATGGCTGGTTTATTAGCCGCGACACTGCACGCTCCCCTTGCGGCTTTAACGACAGTAATGGAACTTACCTCTTCGCCTGAAATAATAGTCCCAGCAATGATAGTGATTACGACTGCTTATGTAACTGCCCTGCAATTTTTTGGTAATCGCTCTATATTTTTACAGCAATTGGATTTTCAAGGATTGCCCTATCATGTATCCCCAGCTACTGAAGCACTTCAAAAAGTAGGCATAATGGATGATATGGATGAAGACTTTAAGCTGCTGTACTCAGACGATAAAGAACAGATAAAAAACACTCTAGATGCTATGGACAGCCAAACACCACTAATAGTGTTTGACGAAGAAAATGGCTACCGACTTGCTGAGTATGATTTAACGCTTATGTCTGACCAAACCATAAATATTAACTACATTAGCCTGCAAGGTATAAGTAGCCAAGCAACCCTAGCTGATGCCTTTGATATTTTAAAAGACAAGCGTAGCGGTGCACTTTACGTCTACAACTTATTAGATAACCAACAAATCATGGGCTTATTACGCTGGGATCAAATAAATAATATTTTAACCATTCGTAACAGCTTACTTTAAACAGTTAGGAATTTTATGAGCGCTTTATTAATTTATAAAACACTGCACATTTTTTTTATGATTGCCTGGTTTGCCGGTATTTTTTATTTACCACGGCTATTTGTGTACCACGCAATGAGCGAAGAAAAAGCCTGTAACTCTATGCTTAAAGTGATGGAGCGTCGGTTACTCTTTTTTGTAACGCCATTTGCCATTTTAACGGCCGTTTTTGGTGTGCTCACCATTGTAGAATATGGCCGAGAATGGTTTAGATACAGCATGTGGCTGCACTATAAACTAGTCCTCGTTATCATTTTATATATTTATCATGGTTACTGTTTTAAATTACTAAGCGACTTTAAACACGATAGAAATACTAAAACAGATCGGTTTTATCGTATTTTTAACGAGCTCCCGGTTATCGCGCTACTTATTATTGTTGCTCTTGCGGTAATAAAACCTAATTTATAAGCGTTTCGGTGCATGGTAAACTGCGCCGCAATTTACAATATTTGTTATAACACGCGCGATTGCGTGCCCCATTTTTTTGGATTATCGCGCCCTTTTGATTGATTAGGAATAACCCCATGTTAAGTTTCCAAGGTGAGCATATACTGTCGGTAAATCAACTAGACAGAGACTGCATTGAACGTATTTTTGCAGTAGCAAAAAAAATGGAGCCTTATGCTAAAAAGCAAAAGCAAACAACAGTGCTTGAAGGCGCTATTTTAGCGAATTTGTTTTTTGAACCAAGCACGCGAACACGCGTAAGTTTCGGCACCGCCTTTAATTTACTTGGTGGAGGTGTACGCGAAACAACCGGCATGCAAAGCTCTGCACTTGCAAAAGGTGAATCGCTTTACGACACAGCTCGCGTTATTTCAGCATACGCTGATGCCGTCGCTATGCGCCATCCTGATGCAGGCTCTGTTAGCGAGTTTGCAGACGGTTGTACCGTACCAGTAATTAATGGTGGTGATGGTCCTAACGAGCACCCTACTCAAGCTTTGCTCGACTTACTAACTATTGAGCGTGAGCTAAATCGCTTTGATCAAAATATTGATGGCATGCATATAGCCCTTGTGGGCGATTTAAAATATGGCCGTACAGTGCATTCATTATCAAAACTATTGTGCCATTACAAAAACGTAAAGTTTTCGATGGTAGCGCCAGACGGCTTGCAAATGCCAACGAGTATTTTAGATGCCGTAGAAAATGCAGGCCACAAAATTGAGCTAGTAAACAAAATGGAAGGCAATCTAGCAGCCGATATCGTTTACCAAACACGTATTCAAGAAGAGCGTTTTCCTTCACAAGAGGAGGCAAATAAATACCGTGGTGGTTTTAGAATAAGCCAATCTATTTATAATTCGCACTGTAAGCCAAACTCTGTACTGATGCATCCGCTGCCACGTGATAGCCGTTTAGAAGCTAACGAGCTTGATAACGACTTAAATAGTAACGACAATTTAGCAATATTCCGCCAAGTACAAAATGGCGTATTAATTCGTATGGCACTGTTTGCTTTAACACTCGGCGTAGAAAACAAAGTCGAGCAATATGAAGTAGACGTACCTTGGTTTAGCCGCAAACGCGACAGCTAAACACTTTTACCAAGCGACAATTTATAGGATTTTTCATGACAATTAGCCAAGATTTATTTAATCGTGCACAAACTTCAATTCCTGGTGGCGTAAATTCACCTGTACGTGCATTTAACGGTGTAGGCGGCACGCCACTATTTATCACTAAAGCCGAAGGTGCCTTTACTTTTGATGCCGATGGTAACCGTTATATCGATTATGTAGGTTCGTGGGGCCCAATGATCATGGGTCATAACCACCCAGCTATAAAACAAGCTGTACACGAAGCTGTAGAAAACGGCTTAAGCTACGGTGCACCTACCGAAGCTGAAATTTTAATGGCTGAAAAAGTAAAAGAGCTTGTCCCATCAATCGAAAAAGTACGTATGGTAAGCTCGGGTACCGAAGCCACTATGAGCGCAATTCGTTTAGCGCGTGGTTTTACTAATCGTGACAAAATCCTAAAATTTGAAGGTTGTTACCACGGCCATGCTGACTCATTATTAGTAAAAGCGGGCTCAGGTGCTTTAACAATGGGCGTGCCAAATTCACCAGGTATTCCTGAAGACTTTGCTAAGCACACGCTAACAGTATCGTTTAATAACCTTGATGAAGTAAAAGCTATTTTTGAGAAATACGCAGACGAAATTGCCTGTATTATTGTTGAGCCAGTAGCGGGCAACATGAACTGTATTCCACCTGTTGAGGGTTTTTTAGAAGGCCTACGCGCAGTATGTGATGAATACAAGTCAGTGCTTATTTTTGACGAAGTAATGACGGGCTTTCGTGTTGCATTAGGTGGCGCACAAGCGTATTACAACATAAAACCTGACTTAACATGTTTAGGTAAAGTCATTGGCGGCGGCATGCCTGTTGGCGCATTTGGCGGTAAAACCGAAATAATGGATTACATTGCGCCGGTAGGCCCTGTTTACCAGGCGGGTACTCTTTCTGGTAATCCTATCGCAATGGCTGCTGGTTTAAAATCACTTGAGCTATTAAGTGAGCCTGGCTTACACGATAAGCTTGAAGCAATTTCTAAAGCAATTTGTGAAGGCTTTGAAGCAGGGGCTAAAAAAGCGGGTATTCCATTAACAACTAACTATGCTGGCGGCATGTATGGCTTTTTCTTCACTGATGCTGAAAAAGTGACAACTTACCAGCAAGCAACAGAATGTGATTTAGAACGATTTAAGCGCTTTTTCCACTTAATGCTTGAAGAAGGTGTTTACCTAGCACCTTCTGCATTTGAAGCAGGCTTTGTGTGTGCAGCGCATACAGAGCAAGAAGTACAAGCAACCATTGAAGCAGCTGAACGCTCATTTGCTAAACTTTAGGATAATATAAATATTAAACGCTTGTTTTACCTATAATATTAAGACTAAAGATTGAAAAAAGCCCGAAAGGGCTTTTTTTATTTGTAAAGTAATATAAATGAATGATAATTAAACGTAACAAGGTCTATATATCTTCATCCCCCTTTACAAAAAATAAGAGAGTCTTATGTCAGGATTACGCCAATTTGCCTCCGCTGCAATTCAGCTTATGGCAAATTTAAAATATAAAACAAAAATAAGCCTGATGTTTGGAATACTATTACTACCTCTTGCCTTAAGCCTATTTTTTTTAGTGTCGTTATTAAGTGAAAGTATTGCCGTTTCAAAAATGCAGCAACAAGGCTTAAAAGGCTACAGAGCAATACTTTCAAACCAGATGCAAGGCGATACCATTAAAAATATTAAAGTAGCGCGCGCCCTAGGCTTTAACATAAATGACGACCAAGCTGATGAAGTACTTGCACTTGTATCTATTCAATCTAACTTAGCGCTTGATAACCAACTTGCAAGTGCCTATGTAAATCGCTCCTTAGTAACACCAATTCCTGCACTTATAATGCAAATAAATGCGACAGCACAAAGTGCAAATACGGTATTGGCAAGTAATCGCTTTACGCCAGATACGTTTATCGCCCTTTCTAATTTAAGTAAATCTTTACCTTTATACGAGCTGCAGCTTGATAAAATATTGAGTGTGGCAACGAATGCAGATAAATCGGTTAATAAAGCACTAACGCCCTCACTCACTAATTTACACAGTGCAGTTGAGGCATTCAAAACAGCTATTGATAAAAAACTACTTGAGCCTGACGATATACTGCTAACGCAAGCCGAATTCACTCAATTAACAAACCAAGTGCACAACAGTATTAGCAAACTTGTTGATAAAAGTATTCCTACCCTTGAAACCCTTATTGAAAATAAACTTCAAACACAACAATGGATCAGAAACCTTGTACTAGCAGCATCTGTCGTAAGTTTACTCTTTGCGTTTTACTTGATGATAGGTTTTTACTTTGCAGTGGTCGATACCATTAATCGCTTTGCCGAAGCTGCGCAAAGAGCAGCAAATGGCGACTTAAATGCTGTTATCAACTCAAGTACTAATGATGAAATGGATATTATCGCAGCACGATATAATGCACTCCTTAATGCCTTTTCAAAACTTTTAGAGAATGTAAAAGCAAGTACTGTGGAACTATGTGGCGCCACTAAATCGCTTTCTCAGGCAAGTAGCCAAACGAGTAACGATGTTGAAAAGCAGCAAGTACGCGTAAACGCGATTCATGATGCACTGAGTAATATGGAGCAAAGTGCGCTAAGTGTTGAAGACTCTGCTAATCAAGCGATGTTAACAGCACAAGATGCAGCGCAGCATGTAAAGCAAGGCTCTAACAACACCATGGAACTTGCCAAATACATGCAAGACCTTCAAGTTGAGTTTACCGAAAGCCAACAAGCCTTAGATAGACTCGCTCAAGATAGCCAAGAAATTAGTAAAGTAAGTAAAGGCATTAGCGAAATAGCCGATCAAACTAATTTATTAGCCCTAAACGCAGCAATAGAGGCCGCACGAGCCGGTGAACATGGCCGTGGTTTTGCCGTGGTAGCTGATGAAGTAAGAACCCTTGCACAGCGTACACAAACCCAAACGCAAGAAATTCACCAAATTATTAGCTCACTCCAACAAGCTTCTGACGATACACAACAAAAAATGCGCTCAAGTGTCCAGAAGATGGAACAATCGGTAAAAGCCGCCACCGAAACAAACGATGTTTTACAAAGTGCAGAGCAAAGCATGGGCGATATAAAACACCAAGGCGAGGAAATAGCGCTTCGCGTTAAAGAGCAATCTAACGCAACCACACAAGCATTAAGCGATTCGCAAGAAGTAAGTAACTTAGCAGATCAAACTCTTCTCTCTGCGCAATCTACACTGCAAGACGCACAGCAACTCAGTCAGCTATCTGATGACTTAACTAAATCAATGCAGTTTTTTAAATCTTAATCTAATTAGTACCCCATAAAAAAGCCGCTAAACAGCGGCTTTAATATTTTATATAGCTTTATAAGTTAGCGTATACATTGCGGTCTTGGTTCAAACTCACTGGCTCTCAGTGGTAACTGAATGACCTTGCCACACCCTGGAGGGGCTTGCTTAGCGGTTTGTTCGTTCACAAATGCCCAGCGTATTGAAGGTGGGCGTGTATCTGCTATTGCTTGCGGGTTAAGAGGTTTTAAATAACGAATATACGCTTCTAGTGCCCCTACACTGCCTGTTAAACCGGTGCTCTTGTTATCATCTCGGCCTAGCCACGCTACCGTAACTGTATTTTGATCAAACCCTGCAAACCAGCTATCACGTAAATCATTACTGGTGCCAGTTTTACCTGCTAACTGGATTGATGGAAAGTGTAAATTTAAGCGTTTTGCAGTGCCGTCTTTAGTTACTCGCTTCATCGCATATTTAGTCATATACATTGCTGCAGTGTCAAAACGAGGCTCGGCTTTTACCTCATGCTTATAAAGTACTTTACCCACAGAGTCAGTTAAGGCTGAAATTGCAGTAAGCTCTTTGTACTTACCATCACCAGCTATTGTTGTATAAAGCTGAGCCACTTCAAAGCTCGACATTTCTAAAGCACCTAGTAATAAAGATGGGTACTCGCCAATTCGCCCTTTTACACCAAGGTCTCTTAGGGTGTTTGCTACCTTATCAACCCCAACATCAAGACCTAAATTAACAGCTGGAATATTTATACTTTTACTAAATGCTTTATAGAGCGGCATTGCGCCACGATATTGGTGATCAAAGTTCTCTGGTTGCCATATTTTACCTTGCTCATTAGTTACTTGTACTGGGGAGTCATCCAGCAAAGTTGCTAAATTATAATGCGGTAGCTGTAATGCCGTTAAATAAACGGCAGGTTTAACCAATGAACCTATATTACGCTTAGTATCTAATACTCGGTTAAAGCCTGAGTAACGTACATCGCGCCCTGCAACTAAAGCCGATACACCGCCTTTTTCGACGTTTACTGAAATCATCGCCGCTTCAAGCTCTTTTGTATTTGGGCGTTTTTCTAAATACGGCAAACTTTTTTGAATTGACTCTTCCATTGCAGTTTGCTTTTGCAAGTCAAAATAAGTAAACACACGTACACCCGCGTCAAGGGTTTGCTGATCAGGCAATAGCTTGTTGAGCTCTCTGTTAACGAGTTCTAAATAACCAGGGTAAGATTTTTGTAAGCTTGCTTTCATTGGCGCAATATCAATTGGGCGTTTAAGCGATGCACGGTACTCTTTAGTACTTAAAAGTTTGTTTTCGACCATTAAGCGCAGTACTAAATCGCGGCGCTCCATAGTGCGCTCTTTGTAACGACGAGGATTGTAGTAAGACGGCCCTTTAACCATAGCCACCAGCAATGCAATTTGATCGTATTCTAGTTCATCAACTGGTTTTGAAAAATAAAATTCAGACGCAAGGCCCATGCCGTGCACACCTTGGTTATAAGATTGACCTAAATAAACCTCATTTAAGTAAGCTTCTAAAATCTGATCTTTTGAATAACGGTAATCTAAAATAAGCGCTATAAACGCTTCATTTATTTTGCGAACTAAAGAGCGTTCACGCGTAAGATATATATTTTTTGCAAGCTGCTGCGTTAAGGTACTCCCCCCCTGAACGGTGCGCCCTGCTTTAATATTTGAATAGAGCGCGCGCAAAATAGAAAATACCGACACACCATGATGTTGATAAAAATCACGATCCTCTACCACCAGTAGCGTATCTTTCAACATGGATGGGAATTTATCGAGCGGTACAAATTCTCTATCTTGTTTTGAATCATTACCTATACGTGCTATTTGCACAGGCTCTAAGCGAGCACTGTTTAGGCGCCTACCAAATTTATCTTTAATGGTTGCTACTTTTTGCCCTGCAAAACGCAGTTCAATAATATGTGATTCTTCAAGACCATCGTAAAATTCAAAATCACGGCGATAAATTTTTATACTGTCGGCTGTTTTTACAAACTGTCCTGTGCGGCTTAGCCTATTAACTGACGAATAATTGAGGCGTTCAAGCTCCCATACAACCTCTTGGCTAGATAAAAACTGCCCTGGGTAAAACTCCATAGACCGAGCGTATACTTGAGCTGGTAACTGCCATTTATTGCCTTCGAATATACGTGTTGTTTTTGAATCTAAATAAATAAAGTACATCGCCATAGCAATAAAAACAGCTAAGCTCAATTTCCAAAAAATAGACCATGTTTTTCTCATAAATGAGCGTTTAACAACAGTGTTTGAAGTTTTTTTAGTCGTTTTTGATTTAGCTTTACGCGGCGAGCTGGTTGCTTTAGATGCACGCTTAGGAGTGGTTTTACTACTGGGTGTTTTTTTGTTATCAGCCATTTAAGTGTAATTTATTCCAAGGTTTATTCACGAGTGTGAGCTTAGCATATTGGGTATAGCCTAACACCTGAAAAGTTAACCTTCCCTGAAACGAAAAAAAGCCCTACTGAGGTAGGGCTTTGCAGAACACATAATGATATAAATTTTTTGAATTAGTTACTGCGAACAGATACAAATTCTGGGTAAGCATCAACACCACAATCGTGTTGGTCCATACCGCTTAACTCTTCTTCTTCGGTTACGCGGATACCCATAGTTTGCTTTAAAATAGCCCATACAATAAATGAAGCTACAAAAACAAAGGCTAAGATAGTCACTAAACCAATAAGCTGTGTTACAAAGTTAGCATCGCCGTTAGATACAGGTACTAACATAATACCTAGCGCGCCACACACACCGTGTACAGAGATTGCACCCACTGGGTCATCAATTTTAGCTTTATCAAGAGCAACAATGCTAAATACAACCAGTGAACCACCTAAAATACCCAGTAAACAAGCCATTAATGGAGATGGTGAAAGTGGGTCTGCTGTAATAACCACTAAACCTGCTAATGCGCCGTTTAGTACCATAGTTAAATCAGCTTTACCCCATAACACTTTACATACAAACAGTGCAGCAATTGCACCCATTGCAGCAGCAGCGTTAGTATTAAGTAAAATTTGACCTACAGCCGTTGCATTTTCTTTATCTGAAAGAAGTAATTGCGAACCACCGTTAAAACCAAACCAACCCATCCATAAAATAAACGTACCTAATGTAGCAAGTGGTAAGTTAGAACCTGGAATTGGGTAAATTTCACCGTTTTTACCGTATTTACCTTTACGAGCACCTAACAGAATTACACCCGCTAAGGCAGCTGCAGCACCGGCACCATGAACAATTGCAGAGCCTGCAAAGTCAACAAAGCCCATTTCTGATAAGAAACCGCCGCCCCATGTCCAGTAACCTTCCATTGGGTAAATAAAACCAGTTAAAACAACTGCAAATGCTAAGAAAGCAAATAACTTCATACGTTCAGCAACCGCACCCGATACAATCGACATAGCCGTTGCAACAAATACTACTTGGAAGAAAAAGTCAGATTCTAATGAATGGTCAGCATCGGCCGCTTCTGTGCCAATTAATGCGCCTATCGAAGGGATAATGCCGCCTTCGCCGTTGTCTACATACATGATGTTGTAGCCAACTAATAAAAACATGGTACATGCGATAGAGTACAGCGCCACGTTTTTAGTTAAAATTTCAGTGGTGTTTTTAGAGCGAACTAAACCCGCTTCTAACATGGCAAAACCTGCTGCCATCCACATTACTAATATTCCCGATATCAAAAAGTAAAAGGTATCGAGTGAAAATTTGAGTTCTACAATTGTGTTTTCCATTAATCAGCCCCCTTAAATTGCTTCTTCATCAAGTTCGCCAGTACGGATACGAACAATTTGATCTAAGTCGTACACGAAAATTTTGCCGTCACCAATTTTACCTGTTGAAGCAATTTTAGTGATTGCTTCAACAACGCGTTGGCAATTTTCAGTACGAGTTGCAATTTCAAGTTTGATCTTAGGAATAAAATCGACTTGGTATTCTGCACCACGATATAACTCTGTATGACCTCGTTGACGTCCAAAACCCTTAACATCAACTACTGTCATCCCCTCAATTCCTAAATCAGCGAGTGCTTCACGCACGTCATCTAATTTAAATGGTTTTATGATTGCACTAATCATTTTCATAGCGGCCCCTCGGACTCTTTATTGTTATCCTGTTGGCTTAAACAATCCAACCTTTGTGCCACTATTAAAAATTATTAAATTTCATAAACTTAAATAGAAATGAGTAACTAAAAACAAAAAAAACGCACCAACACGGTGCGCTTTTTTTACAACTCAGCTACATTGGTGCACCATTTAGTGCTGCACCGATGTCGGGGCTTTAAAGGTGCTAAACAACACAATTTCTGCCTTGTTTTTTAGCTTCGTACAAGGCTTTATCCGCTGTGCGCATTGCATCAGTTAAACTTGTATTTTGAAAATCAGCTAAGCCTATACTGGTCGTAATTTTCAGTGCTTTATCACTGATTGAGAAATCATAATTCGCCATTTTCTTTCTGAAAGCTTCAAAGTATTCACGCCCTCGTGAAAGCTCTATTTCAGGTAAAATAATGGCAAACTCTTCTCCACCCACACGGGCTACTGTAAATTTAGCAAATGTTGTACGTATTAACGCCCCCACTTGTTTTAAGGCTTGATCGCCCCCTTCATGGCCGAATGTATCGTTAATATTTTTGAAAAAGTCGATATCGAGTAACGCGAGAGTATTGTTTTGGTTTTTATTTTTTAGTAGCTTTTCAGCATATTGATAAAAATAGCGTCGATTGTGTAAGCCTGTTAAATGATCTCTGTGCGCGCTCTCTTTTATGTCAGCAATTAATGACAACTGCTCCATAGTTTGCAGCACACGACAATGAAACTCTTCGTTCATAAATGGCTTTGTTAAAAAGTCATTTGCGCCATATTTAATAAACCGCGCCGATAAACCATGTTTGCCAGCTCCAGATAGGCCAATAATCCCTAAATCATCGCGGCCTCTAAAGTTACGTACTGCTTTAACCAGCTCAAAGCCATCCATTGAGGGCATTGCATAGTCTGTCATCAGCAGTTTAATGTCTGGGTTTGCTTTTAATATTTCAAGTGCTTGCTGCCCATCGTGTGCATCGGTTACATCAAACAGTTGCTTTTCAAGCATTTGCTTCATTAACGAGCGACTTAGTAGTGAATCATCTGCAATTAAGGCTTTGCATCCTTGGTTTCTTAAAAGCTGTGCAACTAATTTAACGGCATAATGGCATGAGTCGCGGTTATCTTTAATAACGTAATCGATCACACCTAGCTCTAGCATTTGCTGGCGCTTGTATTCATCTATTTTTGAAGTGAGCACAACAGTGGGGATTTTATGAGACAAAGTGTACTTTGCAACTTCACCATTGGGAGCATCAGGTAAGGTTAAATCAACCAATGCTAATGTATAGTCGTGTTTATCTACAAACGCTTCGCATTCAGCTAAAGACCAAGCAAAATCAACTGCCACATCGAGATACTGCGCAGTTAAGTGGCGTAATACCTGCTGTACTACTTTACTGTCTTCAACCACTAATACTCTTTGCATAAAGCTTCTCTTACCTTTAATAAATTTGTAGCCGTGCTACAAATACAACACTTAAACTATTCAGCCTGATTACTAAATAACTTTAATTTAAACATCCGGTGTGAGTGCTATGAAATGCTAAAAAGAAAAATCCATTTACTTTTTAAAATGACTTGTATTTATTATCATACAGACGATGTGTAATGTAACCGATTTTTGCAATAACCTAAATATTACAAGCAGCCGTGGAGCCTTAAGATATATTATACGTTCTTTTGGGCCATGTAGACTCACCAATGCTCAATTTTTTCAACCTAGGGAAGAGCATATTTTACTTAACCAATATTATCGGCCACTTGTCTCAATACTTTTGTTATTTATGTCATTAATGTTTTTAATGGTGTATCAACAATAATAAGGACCTTTCATGAAGCTTAGTCGTATTATAAGTTTACCAATAACTATCATTGCCATAATTATAACTACCTCGTCATTTGCAGACAACCAACGCCGTATTGACGTAGACAGTAAAGTTGTTACCCAGCATAAAGCCAAAATTAATGGCGAGCGCTTCTCATACACTGCAACTACAGGCACACAGCCAGTGTGGGATGATAAAGGCGATGCGGTTGCTACACTACAATACACTTACTATACTCGCGATAAGGTAGACGATAGAGCAAGTCGTCCATTACTTATTTCATTTAACGGCGGGCCAGGTTCGGCTTCTGTTTGGATGCACTTGGCTTATACTGGCCCAAGAGTGTTAAAAATCGATGACGAAGGCTACCCTATTCAGCCCTATGGCGTAAAAGATAACCCTTATTCTGTTCTTGATATTGCCGACATTGTGTATGTAAACCCAGTAAATACAGGCTACTCACGCGTGCTAGAAAATGATAAAGGCGAGCTTTTATCAAAGACTCAGCAAAAAGAAATGTTTTTTGGCGTAAAAGCCGACATTAAATATTTAGCTGAGTGGCTAAATACATTTGTAAATAGAGCTGAGCGTTGGCGCTCTCCTAAATTTTTAATTGGTGAAAGCTATGGTACTACGCGCGTATCAGGGCTTGCTCATGAGCTTCAAAACAGCCAATGGATGTACATTAATGGGGTTGTATTAGTTTCGCCAACCGATATTGGTATAAAACGCGACGGCCCAATCAAAGCGGCTAATCGCTTGCCTTACTTTGCCGCGACTGCTTGGTATCACAAAGCACTTAGTGCAGACCTACAAGCTAAAGACTTAGATGACTTATTACCTGAAGTAGAACAATTTACAGTCAATGAATTAATTCCTGCGCTCGCTAAAGGCGGCTTTATTGAAGCTGATGAAAAACGTCGTATTATTAAAAAAATGGCGCACTATGCAGGTTTATCAGAAAAATTTGTTGAGCAAAATAACTTAGATATTCCAACTCAATTTTTTTGGAAAGAATTATTACGTGAAAGAGGACAAACAGTAGGCCGTTTAGATTCTCGTTATTTAGGTATAGATAAGCGCGATTCAGGTGAGTCACCTGATTACTGGGCTGAGCTTACTTCTTGGTTACACTCTTTCACTCCTGCAATTAATCACTATTTACGTGAAGAACTAAACTATAAAACAGATGTAAAATATAACCTGTTTGGAAATGTCCATCCGTGGGATAGAACAGGTAATAATACCGGTGAAAATTTACGTTTAGCTATGGCGCAAAACCCATACCTTAATGTGATGATTCAATCAGGTTATTTTGACGGCGCAACTAATTACTTTGATGCAAAATATACTCTATGGCAATTAGACCCAAGCGGAAAAATGAAAAACCGTTTAAGTTTTAAAGGTTATCGCAGTGGCCATATGATGTACCTTCGCCATGCCGATTTAAAAAGCTCTAATAACGACCTACGTGATTTTATTGAGCAATCACTTCCTAAAAACGGTCAAGCTGCTAAATATTAAACACTTTTATAATACGCAAAAAATGGCTCAAGTTGAGCCATTTTTTATGTCTGTTTTTCATACCTTAAGCAGTAGCTTTTAAGTTGAGTAACCACCTCGTTAAACGATACTTCTAGGTTTTGCATGTGTTCAATATTAATTGAATTACCTTCTGCAAGTGATTCAATTTTTTGACATATATCTGCTAATTTAATAGCTCCTACTGATTTAGAAGACGATTTTAATGCGTGAGTTTGAAACGCTAAATCTGTGAAATTGTTATTTTTAGCATATGCCCCTGCAAGCTTTACCTGCTCACCCGCAGTTTGTAAAAAAGCATTAAACACCATGCAATGTACCATCGGGTCATCACCCAGCATTGATCTAAGCAAAGGAAGATCTAATTGATCAAATGCGCTTGATTTTACACCTGCTAATTTGCTTTGCTGAGGCTGTGTATTCATCATGGTTTGAGAGTGTTCCATGAGCAGAGATTTAAGCTTAACAAGCTCAATAGGTTTAGTTAAAAACCCATTCATACCTGCATTACAACAATTATCTATATTGTTTTTAGTAATGTTAGCTGTGATGGCTATTATAACTAATTCATTAAATTGGCGAGCATTACGTATTTTTTTAGCAAGCCCAAGCCCATCAAGTAAAGGCATTTGAATATCTGTTAATAAAATATCAAACGAGCTGTTTTGCAATGCTTGCCATGCTTGTTCTCCATTACTTACAAAGGTTGAACTTACACCTAACATAGTGAGCTGCTGCTTTAATACTTGCTGATTAGTAACCTGATCCTCAGCGACCAATACTTCAAGCGTAGGGAGGCTTACTGTGCTTAGGTTTTGCTTTGTTACTTTACGTGTATGATCTGCTAAAGGCTGATTTTCTTGTTCAAAATAGTTAAATGTTAAAGTAAAACACGATCCTTTGTTTTGCTCGCTCACAGCTCTAAGCGCGCCTTGCATTCGTTCTACTAATTGCTTAGTTATCACTAAGCCTATTCCGGTGCCATGCACCTTGCTGGTTTCGGCTCCTAAGCGGTCAAAAGGTTTAAATAACCGGTTAATATCGCCTGGCGCAAAACCACATCCGGTATCCACAACGTCTATTTCACATTGTTTATTACTTAATACTCTGCAGTTAATATTAATACTGCCATCAGGCTTATTATATTTTATGGCATTAGATAGTAAGTTAAGCATAACTTGTTTAAAGCGTCGTTGGTCTACGTAGATGCTTAACCCTTCAAGCTCGTCAAAACCTTGAGTATGGATTAAGATTGACTGGCCTTTGGCAAGCTCACTAACAAGCTCTACTGAGCTCTCTAAAATGCTTTTTAATGGGGCATAATCAAAGGTGAACTGCATATTACCCGACTCTATTGCCGTTAAATCAAGTACATCATCTATTAGTAATAATAAATGCTCACCTGCTTGATAAATGCTTTGACCGTTTTCCTTATGTATTTTATTGGCTTGCTCATCATATTCATATAGCTGTGCAAGCCCTAAAATAGCATTAAGCGGTGTTCTTAATTCGTGGCTCATACTGGCCATAAAGTCAGACTTCGCCTTACTTGCTGACTCAGCTTGAATACGTAAACTGTTTAGCTTTTGATGATTGCTTGCAACTTCGTTAACCATATTATTAAAAGCACTGATCACACTGCCTACTTCATTTTTTTGCTTTTTTTCAATATGGCAATCAAAATCGCCTTTTGCTAAACGTACAAATGACTGCTTTAACTCTCTAAGTGGCGATGTAACCCTATAATCAACAAGCCAGGCTACAGCTATAAATACAATAGCTAAAATCATTAACAGTATAGAGATCAGCGTGTAGTGGAGCTTTGAAGACTGATCAATTTCGTTTTTAAAATTAACGACTAAGCTAATATAGGCAAGTGGTTTATCTAAAAATTCAACCTGCTGGGTAAGTAGCATATCGCCATGATTGGCGGTGCCTATCCAATCATCAAGCGGGTATAGTTGGTTTCCTGTTTGCGCATCAATAATTTTAATGCCTTTCCAATTTGGGTGTATTTGCAGTTGACTGTCTAGCTCTTCGTATAACTCTGCATATTGTCTGGTAAGTAATGGTGTAGTAATTGATGTTGATAGCTGAACAAGCGATCGCTGCGCCGACTTTGATAAATCATCATTTACCCAGCGAGCTTGCTCTGGCAAAGCATAAAATATAAATAGGCTGGCCATCAGCAAACCACAAAGCAATACAACAATAAAGCTTTGCGCCCTTAAACTTCTAAACCCTCTAATTTTCAACATAAAACTCACGTAATCCCCAACGGGATAACTGCTGATATTCAGCTAAAGTAGCAGCTTCAGGGATATTAATAGGGATACCCTCAAGTAAATGTTTGTAGCTAGGGTTTTTACCTATTTGTAAAATAGCCTGCTGTACTTTTAGCTGTACTTGCTCTTTTACTCGAGGGTGGCCAACAATTGGATGGCGGCTTATTTCACGCGTTTTATAAATAATTTTAAGCTTACTTTGTAAGCTTTTAGATTGTTGCTTTAATGTACCTAGCACCCCACCGCCCGCTTTGGTAGAGTTAAGAGCAACGTTTAGATATACAGAGGAGTGAGTTTGTACATAAACTGGTTTTATTTTTAAGCCATAAAGTAAAGCTAAGTCGGCACGCATTAATAAAGATGCGCCTAATGCATTAGGCGCGGGAAAGGCAATTTCAGCGCCCTCTAATTCATTAACATTATCAATTCCACTATTTTCGTTAACAACTAACACACCTTGTAGCTTTCTGCTTGCGTCTTTTATTAGAGGTAAATAGCCCTGTTTTTCAAAAGCAATTACGCTGTGCCATGGGTTCATGTATGCAAAGTCGTACTCCCCATTAGCAAACGCTTGTTCAAACACTGGAATAGACTCAACGGTTACTAATCTAATTTTTATGCCTGTTTGTTTAGATACTTGCTCAAGCAAGGGTTGCCAAATAGCATTTAGCTTTTGAGATTCATACTGAGGCACTACACCAAATGTGTATTCTTTGGCAAATAAGCATGAACAATGTAATAAGCATAATAACGTAACTACAAACTTCATCAGCACTCCTAAATATAGTTACTAAGTTTCTTATAATTAATAGCTTAGTTAACGAACACTAAACTCACCATAAAATTATTATTCAACCTCACATTTTTTAGGCCGTGTTGAACTTTGGTGGGTGAATTTGCAGCAGCATGTTTGGTTTTTAAGCAAGGCGGAGCCTATGAAGTGTGGTTACTCCCCATAAATAGGCGATAACGCAGCATAAATGCCAAACATGCGCTGCCCTTCGGGTTCTGCCTAGGGGCGATAAACTCTTTGTTGCCTACATGGATGTAGGTAAGGGGCGTGAGCAGGACGCGGAAGCTTTACTCGGTTTTTACTTAGCCCACTAGGTTACAAACCTCGCGCCGCGATTTTATCGCCCCTAGATTGAACAAATTTCAATCCGCAAAGATCAACACGCCCTAGTTACATTTTCCTGCTTGTATAACAGGTAATGTGGCGGCGTAACTTTTTTGGATAAGTATATTTCGTAGATTAATTAAAGTTTTGTAGGTACTTTTTAGACCCACTTTATTATTAAGCCACGTAGGAATAGCTCCACTAGGTAGCGCATATATTTGATACTCAATATGTAAAGCGCTCGCTTGCTGAGTGAGTAGCCAAGTTGCATTTAATGTACGTACTCTTACAGCATTTTCTTTTTCAGAAAGAGCATTAGGGCGTGCCGCAATAAGTAATTTACTTTGTTGAGCATTTATTTTTGAGTAACAAGAGTAAGTAATACTATCTCTATTGGCTACTGGCCAAGGGGAGTCAAAGTAGCTATATACAAGGTTTTCATGGGGGCTTATGTGCTTAATAACCTCTACTAGAGATACATTTTCGAGCCATTGGGGTGCGGCATCGGTATCGCTAAGTAGCTCTAAAAAATCATTGGTGGATACATGTTCCACGCTCATCTGCGCTTTTACTTCAAAAGTATTATTACTATGGCTTTGATAGTATACGCTTACGCCATTTTTGCTTTTATATAAGTGCCAGAATGTTTCAGCTTTTATATTAAAACTTACTGCTAACGCTGTATATAAAAAGCACTTTTGTAATTTAATGATTTTACAAAAGTGCTTATTCATTATTGCCAGTAAGGCTCTATATCAAATGAAGCTAAACGGCTTTGCTCCATAGCACTTACTAAATACTCAGATTTTTGCTCAAGCCAAGATTGAATTTTAGCTAATTGCTCGTCCTCTTGTCCTGCGCAAAGCTGCTTTAGATACTCAAGAGTACTTAGCTCATATATACCATGAGAAATATCAAGCCAAGGTAATCTAAACTCTAAACGCTCTTCTTTATCAAATAATGAGCCTAAACAATTACCACTCAGTAAGCTATTTTCAAGCTGGGTTCGCAAGTTTAAATACGCAATTACATCAAGCATTTTTTCTTTAGGTAATAATTCGTGAAGGTTTTTCCAATCTTTATTAAAAAGTCTTTTAGCGATAGACGCTACGCTTTGCTCTGCTGCTTGAAGCTCAACTTGCCCCCAATCTTTTCGCCAATGCTTGTCTATTAACCATGTAGTTAACGATAACAATAAGCGATTATATCGAGCGCTATGAAACAGTGCATTTATATCATCAATGCTTGGCTGTAATTCTTTTAAATCACCAATAACTTGAGCAAGTGCTGGCGCTGCATTAATTTTTTTATAAAAAGCATGGCGTTTAGACGTGTATGTTTTAAGTTGAATTGCATTTTCTACCCATGCTAATTCACTTAAAAGCCATTTAAGCTCTGTACGAAGATGATCGGTGCTTTCTTTGGAAACTATATCGTCGTAAAGCCAAAATGTATGACGAATTAAGCTAATGCCATCGGTAACACGCTTGAGCGTTTTTAAACTTGGCTTATCGAAATAACACTGCTCATGTTTTTGCACAAAACGAATACCAAAATTCATGGCTTCTATAAGTGCTTTCTCTTGGCTCGCAGAATTTGGTAATTTTACAAAACCAATAGATTTGCTTGGCATTAATGGATTTTCGTCCGCAAGGCGATAACCACGTGCCGCTTTAGAATACAAACCTAAGCGAATACAGTTTTGACTAACAAGCTTATCGGCTAAAGCAAATAGCTCACTGCGGCTACCTTCAACCAATTCAATTTCAAGCTCGCTGATAATTTCAATTTTACCTGCTGCTGCAATTTCGCCTTTATCAAGTACCACTTCAATTTTAGCGCCACTTTCGGTTTCTATTAACCAGGTGCGGCGGATAAAGTTAGTACTAAATATTGGATACAAGTTTTTAGAAATAGCACTTACTTGCATACCGTGCGGCCAAATAGAGGCATCAAACGCCATTAAATTAGGACGGTTAGAATCAATAGGTAAATTATACTCAGGTCGCTGATGCAAACCACCGACTACTTCACCTGCAAGCTTTATAGTTTGCTCACATTGGCTGTCGGCACACCGGGTTCTAAAGCCAATATCAAGCGCTCTTAACTCACGGCTTGGTGTATCGTAGTATGCGTTTTGTAAGCTGCGTGACGGTTTATTATTAACCGTTTTTGCAAATTGAGTAATTAACGAGGGGATCAGTGGAATTACGGCATCTGATACCAAAAACTTCAGTTCTATCTCAGTATCCATTCGGTCTGCGGATTACCTTTAAAATAAATAAGTGCCCAAAATAAACAAAGCGCCTTAACAATGCAAATTTTTTAGCCTTATTTTAAGACCTGAGCCTTAGCTGGGTTACAATATCAACCTTGCTATTGCGCTATTAAATCCATACTATCTGACTACTTATGTGAAATAAAAATCACGACAATAACGGACTCGGTAAGACCAACAAGGTAGATAAATGCTAAAACACTGTTTATTTGGGCTACTTTTAACAGCCACCACATTTATGAGCCATGCAGAAGAAGCTCAACCAGCAAATTCAACAAATGCAAACACCGCTTATATTATCGACAATTTATATACATTTATGCGCTCGGGTGCAGGTAAAAATTATCGGTTATTGGGTTCTGTAGATGCAGGTACACAGTTAACTTTATTATCAAGCGAAGAAAACGGCTTTATTAAAGTAAAAGACGATAAAGATCGTGAAGGCTGGGTAGAAGCTAAGTTTATTTCACAAACCGCAGGCTTACATCAGCAATACAAAACGCTAAGCAGTGAAATGAGTACCATGCAAGAAAAGCTACGCCAAGCACAAATAGAGCTTCCACAGTTGCAAGAACAAACTCAAACACTGACAGATCAAAACCAGCAGTTATCTGCACAAATTACTAAGCTTAAAACGACTCTTGAACAAGAGCGTGTTCAAAAGCAAGCTGCAAGCTCTAAAGAAAAACGCCAACTACTCACTTACGGTGGTGCAATTGCGTTTTTAGGTCTGTTTTTAGGTATTATACTAACAATTGTGTTATCGCGTCGTAAACGTTACGAAGGCTGGGCATAAGCCCTACTCTGCACAATAAAAAAGCCGCTTTATAGCGGCTTTTCTGTATTTTCATGAAGTTCAAGTTTTGGGGCGCTCATACCTTTGAGTAACCGCCCAAATATATCAGCACCAGTAATAATGCGTTTCTCATCGCCCCACACCAATACTACGTCGTGGTCAATTGCTCCATCAAACGACTTATCTAAAGAATGACTTGCGCGTATTTTTAAAATAACGTCGCTTAAACGCATTGTTTCGTCAGCCACTATAATAGGCCTGTGGCAATAGTGATATGGGTCAAACGTGTCAGGCTCAAAAAGCGCTGAACGTAAGAAGCCATCAGCATCAACAACAAGTAAAGGCCAACCCTCCTCATTGGTTATAATTACCCAGTTATAGCCTGATTTATGTAACTTACGTAAAAAGTCGTTATCGGCGCTTAAAGTAAGCTCAGGGAATATTGGTAAATCTAATTTAGTTGGCAGTGCAATAATTGAATCAGGGTCTATAACTTCCCCTTCCTTTGTGACACTTATTTCATCAAGGCTAAAAAAGTTAAGTGCGCCAATACCTTCTACATGTTGAACATCAGCCTCTTCTGCTTCTATATGTTTGCGAATAATGCCTCTTAATTCACTCTCAGCAAAGTAGGTAATACCTTCTTTACCTAGCCATGCATCAAGAACCAGCGCAGTAGGTTTAGCTACAATATAAAACAGTATTTGATAAAACTTAATAAGCGGCGAAAGCAAGCTTGCCATTTTAAGCGCATTACGCGAAAAATAGGCTTGTGGTGTTATTTCACCAATAATAGTAATAGCAATTGTAGAAAATAAAAACGAACTTGCGCCCATAAGTACCGAATCAGAAAGCAATGTAAGTAATACGTTTATACCTACATTGCCCCATAAAATAGTCGATAGTAAAAAGTTAGAGTCGTTACGAAGCGCCATCACTTTAATTGCTGCTTCATTGCCTTTTGCACTTTCCATCTCGAGCTGTAATCTACTTAGTGAAAAAAACGCTAAGTTTAGGCCCGAAAATATTGCTGATTGTGAAATACACAGCGCAATAGCACACCAAATCATGACATCAAAAGTCATTATATTTTCCTGATCAAAAAGCTCATAAAAGCAACAAGCTGCCTAAGCCTAAAAAGGTTACAAATCCAACAATATCAGTGACGGTGGTTAAAATTACCGAACCCGATAACGCAGGATCTATTTTCATTTTGTCTAAAATCGACGGTATAACTACACCCGCTAATGACGCAGCAACTAAGTTTAATAAAATAGCCACCGTAATAGTTATGCTCAGCATTATGTCGTTAAACCACAGGTAAGTAAGCGCACCTATCACAAATGCCCAAACCAACCCATTTACAGCACCTACTCGTAGCTCTTTTTTAAGTAAAGCATTACGGTTAGAGTCAGTAACCTGCCCAAGCGCTAAACCACGTACAATAACGGTAAGGGTTTGGCTACCTGCAATTCCCCCCATAGAGGCAACTACAGGCATTAATACCGCAAGTGCAACTACTTGCTCTATCGTTGCGCCAAATAAACCGATAAACCACGATGCTAAAAAAGCAGTCGCTAAATTTATACCTAACCAAATACCGCGGTTTTTAGCACTTTTGCGAACACTTGCAAATAGGTCTTCGTCTTCACGTAAACCACCGGCTTTAGCAGCTGCTTCGTCGGTTATTTCTTGGCGTAACTCGTATGCTGAGGCAATCGTCAAACGCCCTAATAGTTTATTATCTGCGTTAACTACCGGCATTGCCATTTGCTCTGAGTGAATAACCACTTCAGCAGCTTCATATAAATCATCATCAGCATGCAATGATGAAAAGTCATGATTGGCAAGCGTCATTAAATTATCGCCATCATTGGCTTTAATTAAATCGTTTACAGCCACCTCACCTATTAAGCTCCCTTTACGGCTAACTAAATAAATAACTTCACTGTATTGAGGTAAGCCTTTATGTAATAACTTTTTAGCACCACCGGCGGTTAGTTTTTCCGACACTTTTAAAAAGTCAAAACCTAGCCAGTGACCCAATTGCTCTGGCGGATATTGCTGCGCTAAGTCGTATTGCTTTGTTTGTGCTTCATCGAGTTGCTTTTTTGCATACTCAACAAAACGCTCTGGGATAACTTCTTCAAGCTCTAGCAGTTCCTCTACGTTAACTTCGTCGAGTAACTTAAACGCATCGGTGTCATCGAGTGTTTGCAATAGCCATAAACAGCTATCGTCACTTAAATTAACAAAAATTTCGTGTTGCGTGTCTTCATCTAATAACTGCCATATTTCAAGACGCTGCTCTTTAGGTATCGCTTCAAACAGTAATGATAAGTGCTCTGTTGAGAGCGTTAACTGTGCATCTGCTAAGAGTTTATTTTTTCGCTCTGTTGTTTCACATTGCATCAAGTCGTTTATGAGTTGTGGGAGCTGGTCTACCGGATACTCAATCATCTTAAAACCTTAAAATTTAAAAATGCACATTGCTTATAGTTTACTTGAACAATAAAAAATTGCAGAGAAAACGTGAACTTATTAAACATGCACAGGCTATTTTTGCGCATTGTATGGGCAAACTAAACGTTGTACTAATGTTTATTTTCAAATATTAGAAAAACAGTCAAAGGGATTATTTTTACACTTATATTTTTTAAACTGAGTAAGCTAAATAGATTGGTTTAAGCAAAAAAAGCCCATATTAGCGAGCTAACATGGGCAAAATCACACAATGAAATCGCTGTTTTTAAATTACAGTTTGTGCTTTAACTTAAAGTCTGTCGGTAATATTGCGTACTAAATCAGAATCTACAAATTGAGTAATGAGTGCTGCACCCCAAGCATAACCCCGCTGAATTGGGTAGCCTTTGAATATCCAGCGTTTACGCACATGATTAAAACGCGTTAAGTAATTTTGCTTGGCATCTGGTAATGGCTCATCACTGAGTTTATTCCATGCTTTATACACACCCGACATATCAGAGCCACGCATAAAGCGTTGTAGCCAGCGCGGAAAGCGCGAAAAACTCATTGTTGACTGAAAATCAATGATGTAAGGCTTGCCATCACTGCCGCACAAAATGTTTCCCATATTTCGCAAATCTAAATGCACAATGCCTTGGCGGTGCATTTTTGCAACTTGGTGTTCAAGGTCTTTAAAAAAGTTAACTGGCAGTGTTTTACCTTCATGTATTAGGCTTCTAAGCGGTGTACCTTTTATGTAGTCATATGCCACTGCTATTGGCGATAAACGACTATAACGATTAACCACTGCATCTAACTGCGCCAATCTGCTTAAACCTTTATATTCTTGATTAACAGATAATCGAGCAAATGTTTTACGAATTAACCACGGGCTTTGACTAAAGTCTTTTACTATTAAATCAAATTTGTCATCTTTATATCTATATACAATCGCATTAGCAAAACGCCCCTTATGAACAACACTTAAGTGATGTTGCACAAATGAATGCTCAGGAAATTTCTGCTGTAATTGTGCTAACAAATTATTTTCAATCATAACAAACCTAACAAGATGATAACTTTAATTGCCTAGGCAACTATATTATCAAGATTGAGATTTCTACACAATCAGATCAGGTAATTAGCAGGCTAACTTTTTGTTGAAACAGTATCGCTATTTTATTGATAATCTATTTTTGAGGCGCATTTGGCAGTGTGTCTAGGTTGTTTATGGCTTTAAATAATAAATCAATTATTTGATTTTTTTCAGGCTCAGAAAAACCATTTAATGCTTGTGTATACACTTCGTTAACTAAGGGCATAATTTCAGGGCAAAGCGCTTTACCCTTGTCGCTCAAACATAAAATAGTTGAACGCTTATCAAATTCACATTGTGTTTTATTAACCAGGCCTTTTTCTTCAAGGCGGTTTAACAACCGGCTCATAGCACCACGATCATAAACCATATATTCACAAAGCCCGGCCAGTGTATTTACAGACTCTCTTGCAAGTAATACCACGACAATATACTGCGCTGAGGTTAAATCCATAGGGAGTAGTTTTGCATCAACATGAGTTGCAAGTCTTGAACGTAAAAAAGACACTAAACGCCCTAAATCTTGTTCTGGTGAAAGCTGATCTCGAGTACAACGTTTAATTGATGGCATATTAGGCATGACTATTTCACTATGTAGATATATTTGCATGCAGATAGACCTTAGCGCATACAAAAAATTCAATAATTTTTATAAAAACTAAGTAGCTAAAACTAAGCCACAAAAATAAAGCCGCAATAAGCGGCTTTAGCTAAAACGTTTACATTATTTAAATTTTAAACTGACCAACCAACTGGCCTAAATTTTCACCCCGTCCAGCTAAGTGAAGCCCAACTGATGAGGTTGTTTTACTTGATATAGTAAGCTCGTTTACTATTTCCTGAATAGCAAATACGTTACGGTTTATCTCCTCTGTAACACTACTTTGCTCCATTGCTGCGGTGGCAATTTGTGTACTCATATCGTTTATGCTTCTTACTGAGCTGGTAACCGCACCTAAGCTTTCGGAAATAGCACGAGATGACTCTACAGAGCGATTACAGCTTTGTTGACTTGCTTGCATTGCCTCTACTGCAGCCGATACTAAGTTGTGCAGCTCGCTAAGCATTTCACTAATTTCAAGGGTGCTTACTTGAGTACGACTCGCAAGGCTTCTTACCTCATCTGCAACTACCGCAAAACCTCGTCCTTGCTCACCTGCACGTGCAGCTTCAATTGCGGCATTTAATGCAAGTAAGTTTGTTTGCTCTGCAATACCGCCAATAACGCTTAATACACTATTAATTTTTTTAGATTGATCGCTTAGTGAGTCAACCTGTTCGGCTGCTACATTTATCTCACCCATTAAATGGCTTACTTCACTAAGTGAAATATCAACACACTCCTGCGCTTTAGCTACTTCTTGAGTTGCCGCTTGGGTAGACTCAGCTACTTGTGTCGTATTTTGTGCTACTTCATGAGATGTTGCTGACATTTCGGTTATAGCAGTTGCAACAAGATCCGTCTCATGGTTATGATTGAGTAGCTTACTTTCAATTAGTTGCGTTTGTGTATTTATATCCCCAGAAGCGGTTTTTACATCATGTGTTACATCAACAACATTAGCAATTATACCGTGAAGCTTACTTACAAACATATTAAATGCTTCGCCAAGTTGACCAATTTCATCATTAGTATCAATGTCTAAACGTTTGGTTAAATCGCCCTCACCTTTGGCAATATCATCAAGGCTTTGCACCATACGCTGTATAGGTTTAACCATGGTATTTGCAGCGATTAATGCACATGCAATTGTTAACACTAGCCAAAATAGCGCAATTAGTAATAGCGTCGTCACTTTATCATTCATGTGCTGTGTCATGGTATTACGATATTTAGCTAGCTCAGCATCAATGTCATCCATGTACTCGCCTGTACCAATCATCCAGTTTGTTCCTGGGATCATGGCTGCATAGCCCATTTTTTCAATTAACCCCGCCGTACCGGGTTTTTGAAAATGATAGTTAAATGCACCGCCCCCTTTACGCGCTTGCTCAAGTAACCCAACAATAATTTTTTTACCGTTTGGGTCGGTCATGCCTATCTTGTTTTGACCTTCAATTGCATCACCTAACAAAGCATGGAACACGCTCACACCGTTAGTATCGTAAATAAAAAAGTAACCACCTTGCCCAAAGGTTAAGTCTCTTAGGGCTTTTTTTGCATCTTCTTGTGAGCCATTCGCTAATTGATAACGAACAACCTTACTGGCAATTTCTATCTCAGTGCGTAAAAGAGTTTGCTTATCGCTTATAAGCTTGGTTTTAAATGCATCAAAATTTTGTCGCTGATTTTTATTCTCTAAATAATAAGAGCTCAGCATTAAACTAATCAAAAGTAGTGTTAGTGGCAAAATAGCTAATAACAACAATTTGTTTTTTAAGCTTAAATTACTCATTATTTCTCCGAACGCAGCAACAATAGTCATAAACAATAAAATACATTTTTACTGTTACGCTAATTTGCAAATAGTTAAATTACGATTGTTTACATTGTTTTATTAATGCTTGAGTAAACTTAATAAAAACAAACAAGATAGGATTGAACATACATTTAGCACGATCTGTTGGCTTATATTGTAGCCGTAAGAATGCCTTAATGACATATAAAAAATTAAGACCTTAGTCTCAATAAAGCAGCTTGGGGTTTAGCTAATAAACCTCTAGCCAAAATAAATGTTATGCTTAATAAACAATCACTTTTTTAGAGGTGTTAAATTATAGGCAATTTTTGTTGAAACTATTTAATTTACACCAAATAAAAGCCTCTTAGTTCCCTTTAATCTTGATGAGTTAATCTGGAGCGCATGTTAGTATAAGAAATAGGTGCAAGTGTTAACGCACCAGTAGATATTGATAATTTATTAACATATAATAATCCTATCTTACTAATACCAAATAGCTAGCATTAAAACGGAACGCATTACTTTGAGTCACAGTTATAATTTATTAAAAACGAATTACTAATGAAGTATTTTTTATATCTTGTGCTTTTAGTATCAGTCCATGTATTTGCAAAACCTGCAAACAATAGTATCGCATTTTACTATTCATCCCCGATGCCACTGGCCGAAATGACTTTTTACTCTAGAGTTGTAGTGCAACCTGAGTTAGTAACTGAGCATGAGCTTGTATGGTTTAAAAAACGTAACATAGCTGTTTATGCCTATTTAAGTGTGGGTGAATCATTTAATAAAAGTGAATCATCACTCTCATTAAACCCCAACTGGAATAGCCACATTGCTGATTTAACCTCAGAGCATTGGCAACAACATATGCAAAACAGCGCGGCTTTATTAAAAGCCCGAGGTTTTACTGGTTTGTTTTTAGACACCTTAGATAGCTACCAACTTTTAGATGCTAAACATAGTAAGCCAGAGCAACAAGCGGGCTTAGTAGACATCATAAAAAACTTATCGAATACATTTAATAAACACCTTATTCTTAATCGCGGATTTGAGGTATTGCCTAAATTGGCGGGCTTCGCCAGCGATTTAGTAGCTGAAGGTCTATATAGCCATTATAACCCAAGCGATAATAGCTATAAGTTAACCACAAAGGATGATCAAACATGGCTAATTGCACAGCTTAACAAAGCGCAAACCTTAGGTTTTAATGTACAAGTTATCGATTATGCAAAGCCAAATAACCGCCTTGCAATGGCAATTAAAATAAAACAGGCAGGTTTTACTCCATGGGTTACCGATGGGCACCTACAAACATGGGGCACATCGAGCATAAAACCGGTACCTAGGCGAATTTTAATTCCTTATAACAGTAAGGTTAAACCTCTTATATACACACTAGTTCATTTAAAACTAGCCACCATGATTGAGTACTTAGGCTATATTCCTGATTACGTTGATATGGCAAAGCGCCCGCTGCCATTGGTGGATCCAAGCCTACATGCAGGTATTATTTCGTGGACAGTCAGCGATGCCTTTTATACTCCAACACTTACAAATTGGCTTGAATCTAATTTAGGTGTAGTACCACAGCTTATTTTAGGCGAGTTACCTAATGCATCAAAGCTGTTATTAAAATTAGGTGTAGAGTCGTTAAATACCTCACCAAAGGCGCCCTATGAGTTAGCTCACTTTGAACCTTGGCTAAAAGGGGAAGCAACAACTGCTCCGGCGATTACTAAACCTTATTTTTTAAAGCTCTCAAAAAATGCAACGCCATTAATCACAATTAATTCGGCAGACAATTTAGCCGTTGTCCAAGCCGCAAAAACAAAATATGGCGCTGTAGTTGTCGCGCCGTGGTTAATAGACGCACTCCCAATGGAAGGCAGTAAATGGGTTATTGACCCTCGAACGTTACTTACAAAAGCCATGGGGCTACCGCCTATTTTAGTTCCTGATACCACGACCCTTAGCGGCCGACGTATGCTAACTATTCATATAGATGGTGATGGTTTTACAAGTGTTGCGCACTTTGCAGGTAAACCTTATTCAGCAGAAGTGATTCGTGATGAAATAATTGAACACTACAAACTGCCACTTACTTCATCTGTAATACAAGCTGATATTGAACAAGGCGGTTTGCACTCAAAAATGAGCCCTAAACTTGAAGCCATAGCGCGTGATATTTTTGCCCTGCCCTACGTAGAGATCGCTTCACATACTTATAGCCATCCGTATTTTTGGACCGCTCTTTCTGGGCGTAAAAAAATAGATGTAGATGATACCGATTATGGTTTTCACTTAGATGTACCAGGTTACAATAGCATTAGCCTTAAAAAAGAAATTACTGATTCAATAAAATATATTAATGAGAAGCTATCACCTAAAAACAAAAAAACAGTCATGATGCTTTGGTCAGGAGATGCAACGCCAGGCCCTAAAGCACTCGAACTTGCTCGCGATGCTGGCGTACTCAATGTTAATGGCGGTAATACCGATGTAAATGCAGATAATCCTAGCCTTACACACGTATCGCCAATTGGCAGGCCTGAGCGTGATTTACTTTATCAAATTTACGCGCCAATCCTTAACGAAAACGTTTACACCAACTTATGGCACGGCCCTTATTATGGATTTAGGCGCCTAACAGAAACATTCGAAATTACAGAAAAACCATACAGATTAAAGCCATACACTATCTATTTTCACTTTTATTCTGCAGAAGTGCCTGCTGGGCTTGAAGCACTAAAGCACAACATAGACTACGTATTAGCGAGGCCAAATACACCCGTGCATTTAAGTGATTATGCAAAAATAGCAAAAGACTTTTATTTTTCAGCACTTGCAAAAAACAGTGATGACGAGTGGCTATTTAGCTCAAAAAGCATTCGTACTTTACGTATTCCAAGTGACTTTGATGTGCCTAATGTTACCCAAAGTACGGGGATTTCAGGTGTTACACAAAAAGGCGATTACATCCACATAACTGACGATATAGCACAGTTAAGCTTTGACCATACACAAACCAATAACAGTCCGTATTTAGCATCGGCAAACGTTGCTATTGATACATGGCAAGTTAATGGGCCTGTAAAATTTAAGGCATGGGTACCCGCTACGTTAGATCTAATTAATGCACGTTCTTGTGAATTTATCTCCCATATGGGTAAACGCTTTAAAGGGACTTCACGCGGTAAAATAACACAGTTTAAGCTGCCAGAAGGTCAATTTTACGGTTACTTAAACTGCAAAAGAGGTGCCTTTTAATGAATAATAAAAAACGCCCTCATTTAGTTTCTGTTAAAACAATTTTAGCTATTTTAGCCGTTAGTTGTTTTGCACTTTATGCTTTGTTTCCGCACACTTTATTTTTTGAAGATGATGCACTTTCGCAAGATTACACCTTTGAGAAGTCATACTTAAATGCGGCACTTAATACCGACCCAAATAACGAAAAGCTGCGTGCAAAAAAAATAGAGCTACATATTGGGCTAAGTGAATATTCACAGGCAACTAACGAGCTAGATAAACTTCCTAAAAGTGGAAGAAAAACAGAGCTTGAAATAAGACTCCTTTATGCATTGTGGGTAGATAGCGGCGCTAAAGAAGATGACAGGTTAGAAGAGCTTTCGCTTAAAATTACTGCGTTTAATAACTGGAATGAAAAAGTACTCAAAATAGCTAAAGCAATTGGCTTAAACGAAAAAGTGGCAAAATACTACGCGCAAAACAACCAGCCTCTTATTGCAGCCGATTATTGGCTAAGTGCTGGCATGCCAATAAAGGCGTTGGCCATTTATAAACACTATATAAATTCTGATATAGCCACAAAAGCTATTGAAACCGCCTTAGGAGCAGATAGCCCAGAACTAGCTTACACCTGGTGGAAAACCTATGGCGATGCAAACAACATTAAACGCACTCTTTATTTAGCTAACTTAGCTGGTAACACTGAAGATGCCGCTAAAGCTATTGAAGTATTACTTAAAGCACAACCTAATAACACACAGTATTTAACACAAGCTATGCAACTGCGTTTAGCAAGTGGTGATGCAAAAGGTGCAGAGCAGTTATTAGCAAAGCTATTATTAAAAAACCCAAATGATAAAGAGCTTCATTTGCTTAATTGGAAAATTAAGCGCTGGCAAAATAAGCCAAAAGAAGCGCTAAAAGAATTTAAATGGTTAATGGCTAACCGAGCTGTAACTGCAGCTATGCTCACCGATAGTATTAACGATGCTAACGCGCTGTACTTGTATCAAGATGCGAACGAAATTTACGAATATAAAGCACAAAATAGAAAGCTTAGAGGCAATGGTTTTGCAAAGTGGATGCAAACCAATGAGTATATTGGTAATCCAAAACAAGAACTAAACCATATAGAGCGGTTTGAGCAAATAAATGGCAAAAGTGCACTTTCTCAGTACTGGAAAGCAAAAGTACTGCACGATACAGGAAACTTAAAAGGTTTAAGATCTTTATGGCCAACGTATACGGGCCCTAAAAATGAGGAAGATTTACTGTGGATTGCCCGTGCATTTTGGCTAGAAGACGACTTTAACACTGCATTGCAAGTGCTCAAAAACAAGCAACAAAGTTCAGATGATGAATTTTGGAGTGCCCAAGTAGACATGGCTATGCGAGTACAAGATAAAGCCCAGGAATTATATGCGCTTGAGCAACTGAAAAAGATTAGCCCTTTAAGTGTCGGTGATATGCTTCATTACCAACAATTACGCTTTGCAGGTAAACCACAAGAACTACTTGAATATTTATGGAGCAACGAAAGTAAAACAGACCGACAACTCATCCAAATAGCACTGCTTAGTACGCAAGTTAACGATGCAAAAGCGATTGCGCGTATTCATGCAGAACTTGATAAACAGCGCTATAACAAAGCGCTCTACCCTGCATGGTTGCTGCTTTCTAATTGGTATCAAAATCAAAGTGACTTAAATTATGCGTACACTACATTAAATCGTGCGGCTAAATTGAGTGAATACAATCCAGATGTTGTGTTAGCGCAAGGTTGGCTCGCACTACAAATGCACGATACCGTGATGATAGAGCGTATTTTAGCTAACTATTCTCAAAATGATCCGAGTTACGAATGGACACAGCTTTTAGCTAGCTTATCAATACATCAAAAATCATATAACAGCGCGTATTTTTACCTACGTAAATTAGCCATAAGCGACCCTAGCGACTTAACAACCTTAGTTAACTTAGCTGACGTAATGAGGCAATTGGGCTATTACGCAAACGCAGCTGAGTTAAATCATTATTTATTGCAGCATTTACCAAAAGATAAATACGCGTACAGAGGCTTAATGTTTCGCTGGGCAGGCGCTATGGCGATGCCTCATTTAATGCAGCTCAATACAATGGATGAATTAGCCCCAGACACCATAGGCGAGCCGCAAACAAATTGGTGGCTTGCAAGGCGCGCCGCAACAAAATTAGAGCCTTGGCAAAAGCTTCAACTTTATATGACCAATGGTGAATTTAATAAAGTTAAACAGCTTATGGCTGAAGGCTCACTAAGTAAACTTGATGAACTTAATGCACTGCTTTATTTAAAACAGCCTTATGCCACTATGCAGCGATGGTACGAAGAGCTAACCGATGAGCCTAACGAATCACAATTAAGCTTACTTAGAAATGCTCGTACATCGTACTTTAGAGCGCTTGAAGTTAACCTCTCCCCAGAAGCCGGATTAAATAGCAGCCAATACGATGTAAATGTTTACTTTCCGTACGCTAACGGTCAATGGAAGCTTAGTATTAGCGATCAGCAAAACTTAAATAACAACGGATTGCTGTTTGCTATTGAAGACAAAATAACGCGAGGCCGTTGGTACTTTGATGCCAAAATTGACTCCCACCAGGGAAGTTTTGCAAGCCGCCAAGGCCTAAGTTTAGATTCACGTTATCAGTGGAATGCGCGTACACAAGTCGGTTTAAAGCTTGAATATAACGCAGAGAATCGCCAGTCCGAAGCGCTACTTAGCTATGCCCAATTAGATAAAGCAACGGCCTACGTTAACTACAATATTGATAATAGACAAAACGTGCAGTTGTCTGCAGCAGCTATGTCATTTTCTCAAAGAGATAATGGCAATTCATTAATTAACGGCCAAGAGTATAACGCTCGTTACCAGTACAGTATTTTAAAAGATCGTCCAATTTGGAATGCGTATTTTAGCGCCCAATGGCAAGACTTTGAACGCGTTAACGCATTAATAAATACAGAACAAAGACCACTTAGAATTGATCTGCAACCCTTTAGACGCTTTGCGCTAGGTACTTCATTTGCATCAACGGGCTCATTAGAACCACCTTATTTAGGTGCAAGCCCATCATGGTTATTCGATATAAGTACGGGTTATCAAACACTTAACGATACGGTTGATGTATCAGTTTCAAGTGGCGCAGGTTGGTCTGTACTGGGCGACGATTTATTTAAATTACAGCTGGGTTATCAAAGTAGTAATAAAGTGGGTAACTCAGATACACAATTACAATTAGGTTATTACGTACATTTTTAAATGTTAGGAGAGAGTATGTTTCGTTTAATTATACCGTGTTTGGTATTACTATTATCAGCATGTACCACCAGCAGAGTGGCTGATGATGTAGAGCTAAATCCAAGTGCTACTGTGGCTTTATTACCGCTTGTAAATCATGCACAAACCCCACTGGCTGGTGAGCGTGCTGAAGATATCTTAGCAAGCATTTGGCAACAAAATAAATTACCGGCATTAATTCGCGCCCCGCGCGTTAATACCAAAGAACTCCCACCTCTTGATGATCAATACCGTTTAGATAATGCAATGCAATGGTTAAGCACTCAACAAGCCGATTATGTTTTATCTGGCAGTATTGAAGAGTGGCGTTATAAAGCAGGCCTTGATGGCGAACCGGTTGTAGCACTCACTCTATCGCTTAGCGTTAATGGACAAACCACCCCTGTATGGACTGGCACTATAGCTAAAAGTGGCTGGGGTCGAGATAGTATTGCCGCAACAGCACAAGATGTGATTGCCGATTTAATTTCGTACATAGAGGTTAGTGAGTGAAAACACATTTCCTTAGACCCAGAGAGGTTCCTGAGCTACAAATATGGGCTGAGGTAATAATATTTACCGCGCTTGCTTTAGGGCTGCCTATATTATTTAACGCCGAAGATCCTTTTTGGACTGAGGGAGGCTTTTCGTGGCCAGTACTTGGCCCATTATTAGTTGCTTTGCGCTATGGTTTTTCAAAAGGTTTTATTAGCATTTTATGCTTGCTTATAGGGCAATTGTTATTACTAAAAGTAACTATTTTATCTACCCAAAGTGGGTTTAATATTAACGCTATGATTGGCTATATTATTGTTATTATGATTGCCGGCGAATTTAGAGATGTATGGGAGCGTACTAACCAAAAGCAAAGTATTGAGCTTGAATACGTTACTGACAGACTAGAAACCTTTACTCGCCAATATCATTTAATTAGCTCATCGCACGATAAAATAGAGCAAATGTTAGCAGGTCATACTCTGAGCTTGCGCGAATCTTTGCAAGCAGTAAGAACCTCTATAGGCCACTTAAAAGAAAGACGATTGGACAGTGCTGCGCAAAAAATTATCGATTTGTTTGTAGAATACGGCATGCTTGAAAAAGCGGCTTTATACAAAGTAGAAAACGATACTATTTTAGAGCCTTCCCTTGCAAGCATTGGCCAAATGGGGACACCAGAGGCGAATGATCCACTTGTAATTGCCATGTTTGAAGAAAAAGAACTTGTATCTGTAAAAGATGAAAAAGCATCATCGGGCCTAAGCAAGTATCATATTGCTATTCCTTTAATAGATGTAAACAACACTATTTATGGCGCTATATTGGTCGAAAAAATACAATTTTTTGCGCTCAAAAACACTACACTTACACTTCTTGCCGTAATGGCTGGGCACATTGGCGACCTACTTCGCCATGAAATAACAAACCCAGTTATGAATAAAGAAGAGTCACCTTACTTTATTAGCCAAGTTAAACGTGCAAACAAAGAAGCCAAACGCTACAACATTCCATCACAGCTGCTCAAGATAAAAGCCATGAGTATTTCAGATAAATCGACCCAACTTATGGGGTATTTAAATGAAGCTCGCCGTGGTTTAGACATTTACTTATACGACAATGAAAACCAAGTGTTATTGCTATTAATGCCCCTTGCTGATGAGCTTGAAAAAGCTGGCTTTATTGCCCGTATGAACACCTGGTGTAAAGAGCGTACGGGTAATACATTAGCTGAGCTTGATATTGTTATTGAGCAACAAGTTTCTTTACCTGTAAGCCCTGATGACATAAAGAGAATGGTTTCACTGTCATGATTATAATTATAGTGGCCGCTATTTTAGGGTGTATTTGCCAATACTTTGCACTAATGGAAGTTCTAAAAGAACCTAATTGGCTGCTGGCAATATCACTTCACGCTATGGCGAGCGCTTTGTTTACTATTGTTAGTTATATTTTTATACCTAAAAAATATAAAACCACACTTTTTAGCGCGTTTTTATTACTATTTTTACTGTTATTTACATTACCTGTACTAGGAGTTATTGGTGTAGTACTTGCGATTACGTACGCCCTTTGTAAACCACTTAAAAATGACGATATAGAAATACAAGAGCATAAAATACCTGAGCTTCCCTTTGAAGCCAGAGCTATCGCTGCAACACCTACCTACTCAATTGGCGGCTTAAAAGCAATTTTAAAACATGCCAGTGAGCCTAATAAACGCTTAAGCGCTGTGATGGCCGCTCGCCACATGAGTGACTCACAAGCTATTCCTATTTTAAAGCTAGCACTTAAAGATTTAGAAGATGATATTCGACTACTCGCCTACTCAACCCTTGATGGTAAAGAAACCAAACTTAACGAAAAAATCAGTTTGTATCAGCAAGAAATAGCCATTACTACTAAGCAGCCAAAGTTAAGTAATTTACAAAAACAACTAGCCGAACTTTATTGGGAACTTAGCTATTTAGGCTTAGCCCAAGGTGCTCTTCGAAAATACGTTTTAGAAAAAGCCGAAGTACTTGCATTGCAAAGTGTTGAGCACGTAAAAACACCTGCAACTTTTATATTTTTAGGGCGTATATCTTTAGCCTTAGACAAATACGAAATAGCCCATGAGTACTTACTCAAAGCAACTGAGTCTGGCATGGCAAGGCGTCATGTTCTCCCTTATAAAGCCGAAGTTGCTTTTTGTATGAACAAGTTTGATGACTGTAAACGCTACCTAAACGAGCTTCCTATGCAGCCTAAAGGTAGCGAGCTACGTCATCTACAGGAGTACTGGCATGAGCAATAAAAACGCCGATATATTGCTACTTTTAGAAGGTACTTACCCTTACGTGCGTGGGGGTGTTTCTAGCTGGGTTCATCAAATTATTGAAGGGCTTCCTCATTATAATTTTGAACTGATCTTTGTTGGTGGAGCGCCTGAGCATTATGGCGAAATTCAATATACACTGCCTAAAAATGTAACCAAATTACATGTCCATTATTTAGTTGAAGATAACAATACTGACATTAAAGCTAAACATGGTGTTAAGTATAAAAAAGAGCTATTTGAATTCTGGCAGCAACTACAAAGCTACTTTAGAGACTGCAACGAGCCTATACCTACAGAACTGCTAAAATTTGCTTTTGAAACATTAGCTAAAAAAGATGGCATAAACGAAGCTGACTTTTTATACAGCGAATCATCGTGGCAAGTACTAGCTAATTACTACTTAAAATATTGTGATGAATCTTCTTTTATCGACTTTTTTTGGTCGTATCGTAATTTATACAAACCGTTATTTAAAATAGCCGAAATTGCACGCGAGCTCCCTAACGCTAAACTCATTCACTCTATATCTACCGGCTATGCAGGTATTTTAGGTGCTGGTGCCAGTGTAATAAGTAACACACCATTTTTGCTAACGGAGCATGGTATTTATACCAAAGAGCGAAAAATAGATCTCATTCAAGCCAGTTGGATTAAAGAGTCTGAGCAAAGCTTAGGAAAAAACTTAAATACCGAGATGGGCTTTATACGCCGTATGTGGATCAGCTTTTTTGAACAAATTGGCCGTACAACGTATCAAGAAGCCGACAAAATTATTTCCCTTTATGAGGGAAACAGGCAGCGCCAAATAAAAGATGGCGCAACACCAAATAAAGCCTTTGTTGTACCTAATGGTATAAAAACCTCACGCTTTGTTGAATCTCTAACAAAGCGACCTAACAAAATACCACCCGTAGTAGGATTAATAGGTCGCGTAGTGCCTATAAAAGACATTAAAACCTTTATACGTGCTATTAAAGAAGCCCAATCAAGCCTGCCAAATGTTGAAGGCTGGATCATAGGTCCCTTTGAAGAAGACCCGCAATATTACAAAGAGTGCCAGCTACTCGTAGGCAGTTTAGACTTACAAAGCACCATTAAATTTACTGGTATGCAAGATATAGCTCAAATTTTACCAAAGCTAGGAATTGTAGCGCTTACCTCTATTTCTGAAGCGCAGCCATTAGTACTTTTAGAAGCAATGGCTGCAGGTGTCCCGGTACTTGCCAGTGATGTAGGCTCATGCCGTGAAATAATAGAAGGCGGTACCGAACAAGACAAAGCTCTTGGTAAAGCCGGCGAAGTAGTCTCAATTGCCTCTCCAAGCGAAACTGCACTGCAAATTTCAAACATGCTAACTAATGAGCAAATGTGGTTAGGGTACCAACAAAGCGGCTTAGCCCGTGTGCGAAAATTTTATGACGAGAGCCACATGTTTGCCCGTTACGATAAACTTTATAAGGATACAATGGCATGGCCGGAATAGGTTTTGAGATACGTAAAATTCTCAAAAAGAACACCCTACTCTCAGTTTTTGAAGCTTATGGTTATGCTGGATTAATTGGCTCTGGGCCTTGGCTACTTTCAATTGTAGCGCTAATGCTTATTGGTATATTAAGTTTAGGAATAGTACTGCCAAAAGTACTGATCATTCAGTTTTTAACGCTTGTAACTTACATGATGGCAGCATCGCTTATTTTAACCGGTGGACTACAGCTGCTCTTAACTCGCTTTATTGCTGATTTATTTTTTCAAAAAGAAGATGCAAAGGTACTGCCTAACTTACTTGGCGCACAACTTGTTACGACTATAGCGGCACTATTAGTAGGACTAGCTGTGTGGCCATTATTACCCTTGCCAGTTGTCACTAAAATAATAATTTTAGGCGCTTTTATAAGCTTATGTAATCAATGGTTAGGCGCTATATTTCTCTCCGGAATGAAAGAGTACAGGCTAATACTCGTTACTATGCTCAGTGGTTACAGCTTTATGGTGTTACTGGCTTTTTTACTACGAGACTGGCAAATAGATGGGTTGTTTTTTGCCTTTTTTGCAGGAGAGGCTTTACTCTTTTTTAGCTTCTTATTTATGATTATTCGTCGCTACCCAGGTGAGAAGTTTATAAGCTTTGATTTTTTAAATAACAAACAGGTGTATTACAGCTTATTTTTTTGTGGGCTATTTTATAACATTGGCGTATGGGCTGATAAGATCATTTTTTGGTACTCTCCTAGCACATCAATTCAAATTATTGGCACGTTGAGAGCCAGCCCAATTTACGACTTACCTATATTTTTGGCTTACCTTTCAATCATTCCTGGTATGGCGGTGTTTTTAGTAAAAATGGAAACCGACTTTGTCGAAGAGTACGACCGTTTTTATACCGCTATTCGTGAAGGCTCATCGTTAGAAGAAATTTACTATTTGAAAGATAATATGATCCAAACTGCTCGTTCTGGGCTTTATGATATATTTAAAATTCAAGGTATTACCGTTGCATGCTTATTATTATGGGGTGAACAAATACTTACCTTTATAGGTATTGACCCAAATTATAAAACACTGTTATTTATTGATGTAGTTGGTGTAGGTGTACAAGTTATATTTTTATCTATTTTAAACATTTTATTTTATTTAGATAAACGTTCAACCGTGCTGTTTTTGGCTGGATTATTTTTAGTTATAAATGTGGTATTAACCTTACTTTCAATTGCCTTAGGGCCACAGTTTTATGGTTATGGCTTTGCGTTAGCCACTATAATTACCTCTGTTGTTGGGCTATTTTGGCTTTCTAAACAATTTGAAGATTTAGAGTACGAAACGTTTATGCTGCAATAGACTATTTAAAACGTAATTGAAAACACATTATTTTTCAAAAGGCATACGTGTAGAGATCTGTTTATATTTAACGGAGAATTATTTGGAAATAGACTATTTAAATTATTCACTCCAAGAGCTACGTGAAGCTTGGATGACAATTGATGATTACACATACCCAGAGCGCGCAATCAAAGTTTATCAACTTTTGAAAAGTGCTGAGGCTAAAGCGTCAGAAGATAATTATTCCAATGCATCTTCTACGTGGGTCGTGTCAGTTTTACGTAATTTCAGTAGGCCTAGGCTATATGACCCAAGCTTTAGCGATATATTACTAGAAGAAAGTAGTGCTACGATGAAAGAGCAACGTGTTATAAACCTCATCGCTGAAAGAAAAAGTATTGACCACTAGCAGGCGTTCAATACTTTTAAATAAAGTGAAAACCAACATTACCCATTACTCAGTACTTGCACAATCCCTTTGCTATCAATAATAGTCAAACTAATTCAATTACTTACTCACCCAACGCGCTTTAAAACCACGCGTATCAACATGTATAAATGCGCCTCTGTGCGACTTAGGCCCATAAATACCTAATCCACCTAGTAAACCTTTAAATGACTCTCGTCTAGCTAACGACTCAACTATATCGGCCACCGCTTTAGCATCCCCTATTGAATGCTTACCGTCGTTATTTATGTCATCCATACGGTAGTTACCATCGTTATCTATAAAAATATCGGCAGCATCGCCAAATACATGTCGGCTGAGTTTTACATTGCCAATTGATTTGTTGTAGTAAGGGGTTCTATAACCGCTCATAACCACCATGTTACTAACAGGTATGCCTTCTAAAATGAGTTCTTTACGTATTTTTTCTAGTTTAAGTAGTAACTTATTTTGTAAAAATAAATACTTTGGGTGCTTACTTCGCTGCTTACTGACAAATTCTTTTAGTGAAAAGTGAGGTGAAATTTTTACGTTTTCGTTTTTAGGCGTCACCTTCACAAAGCCATCTGGCACTATGTAGTGTGAAGTGTCTTTAATTTGTGAAGGTTTAGGATAGTGGCCAATGTGGTAATACTTGAGCTTTCCTCCTTCAACGTTGCTTGCGGGTACTTTTACAAAAACGTTGATTTTCATACGCTGTTTTTTATCGGGCGACTCAATAATTACCGTCGTTAAACCAGGCTCATTGGGAGCTTGCCATTGCCAGCGGTTGGTGTCTGTAAGCTTCGAGTTCCCTTGAGTATTAATTAGCGTGTAGGCATTTCTTGATTGCGCAAATAGCACTTCAAACTCAACCTGCTCTTGGGGCATTACGAATACCGAAAACACGGAGTATGGCATAACTATATCGTTAATTTTTAGGCTAAATTCTGCATCTTCAAAGTTAGCTTTATTTTTTATATTAACCACCTGATGCGCAGCTTTTGTAGGTGCTGCAGCAAATACATGATTGCTAAATATAAGTGTGAATATGGCGATAGAAATATAATGAATAAATTGCATAAACCCTCTCATTATTTATTTTTTAACAAAGCGGCAATCACCGACTGCTCATCATTTTTTAATAATGCTTTTTTATCGCGTTGATAAATGTCATCTCTGAAGTTAACCAACTTATTCTCATCAACCCATGCAGTCCAATAAACTAAATGAATAGGAAGAGGCTCATCTAAATGAAACGTTTGAGTACTGTTTTGAGTACGTGCGCTGTCTATATGATTAAGTGTTTGTGCCTCTCCTTCGTGCTTAATGATTTCACGCGCTAACGAAAAGGGTTGCTCTATTCTTATACAGCCATGCGATAAAGCACGATTTGATTGGCTAAAGCGCTGCTTTGCAGGTGTATCGTGAACATAAATTGCTTCAGCGTTAGGGAATAAATACTTAACCTCTCCTAGAGGGTTTTCTTCACCAGCACGTTTTACTAAAAAGTGATCAAATTGGTATGGCTTAATAGAATCCCAATCAATATGGCTAGGATTAATCGTTTGTGAGTCTAGGTAGCTGTTTTTTCTAATTTCAATATTATTTTTTACAAGGTAATCAGGATCCTCGGCGACCTTTGGAGCAATTTCTTTTGTAGCGATTGAGGTAGGTATACGCCACTCAGGGTTAACTACAAACTTTTCTATTTCGTCGCTAAATGCAGGCGTTTCCCAACTTGGTTTACCTACAATTACGTTATTTTTTAATTTTACATCGCCCGCTTTTACAAATCGTAAGCTGTACTCAGGAATATTTACATATACATATTGCTCATCACTTGCGCCTGCAAAGTTAGTTATTCTATAAAAGTTAAGTTTTAATTTATCGAGTTTTTGCTTTGCGGGTATATTAAGCGAAGCAAAAGTGCGCTTACCCACTCGGCCATCAGCTTTTAAACCATGGCGGCTTTGAAATTGCTTAACGGCTTGCTCTATATCTTTATCGAACATGCATATGGTTTCGTCGCACGCATTATTTTTTAAGTCACGTTCTTGGTATAAACGCTGTGCAAGTAAGCTCACCTCTTTACTATTACTGCCTAGTTCAAGCAATTCGTCGCTATATAAGTGTGTAAAACCACCGTTGTTAACTATTTCTTGATACCAATTAATGGCTTTCTCTGTACGTTCAATTAATTGCGCTGAATACTGATCAAAGTAATAGTTGTCATCAGCTTGTAGGTACTTTTGTGAGTTGTAAGTAGTTAGTGAAGAGTTAGCGAGCACCACACTCTCAAGTTCATTTGCAGCGAGAGTTGGTGCTGAGCATAAGCCGCTCATGCTAATAAACAATACAGTTTTTAAAGTTAAACGCTTTGCTTTGGCAAACGCTTGATTTGAAAATGACCCCTTCACTGTGTACCTCCTCGCTAAATATCGTTGATAAATGCTTTTGTACTTACCACTAAGTAGAACACTGGAGGTGCAACGGTAATGCCAAATTAAACTTTAAAAATAAACACTTGAAATTTAATGACTTTTTAAAACTTTATATTTAAAACGTTAATTAATTAGATTAGTGAATATGTAATTAATATGCTTAAGTGTGTAAAGTTGCTATGGCAATTAATCGTTTAAAAAAGCTAAAAAACCACGTTCATAACGACTCAAGTACTTCGTTTTTCGTGGTAATGCAAGAGACTCTCTCCACGCAGTTTGAGTATCTTCATCTTCTTTGCACAGCGTAATTAAATCAGGATGCACATATGATTTACGTGCTATAGCGGGAGTATTACCCAGTTGCTCGCAGACACTATCAAGCATACTTTTTAAAGTAAGCGCTCCTTTGGCTTTAGCTAATTGTTTAAATGCAATCACGCTTGCTCGCCAAGTTCTAAAATGTTTTGCACTAAAATCTTCACCCATTATTTGCTGAATATATTGATTTATTTCACTTGATGTAACATTAGTGCGCTCACCCTCATATATATACTGAAACAAATGCTGGCCGGGTAAATCTTGTAGGTCCTTTATTACATGGCTAAGCACTCTATCGGTTATATTTACTTCACGCTCCTTGCCTGATTTAGCCCGATACTTTAGCTGGATATTTTTACCCGTGAGTTTTGCATGGCGTGTGCGTAATGTTGTAGCGCCAAAGCTTTTATTTTGCTTTACGTTACGCTCATTACCTACCCTCAGCGCACCTAAATCCATAAGCCTTACAACTGCCGCTAAAGTACGTTCAATATTAAGCTCATCGCCTTGTAAGTCTGTTTCTAAACGTGCTCTTAACAAAGGAAGTTTATTACCAAACACTCCACATGCTTGGTATTTTTTAGCCTCTTGTTGCGCTCTAAATTCAGGATGATAGCGGTATTGTTTTCGCCCTTTACTATCAAACCCTGTCGCTAAAATATGTCCGTTTTCTTCTGGGCAAAACCAAGCGTTTTTATAGGCAGGCGGAAATGCCAATCCATTTAAACGATCAATCACATTTTGCTCTTTTATTTGCTTACCTATTGGATCGAAGTAAAGCCAACTTTTGTGTTTAAGTTTACGCGTGATCCCTGGCAAATTATCATCTACATAAATTAGCTTCATTTACCCTCCAATTATATTTAAAGCATGCGTCTAAATATAAAATGTATCACTTTAAAATAACCTCAAACTGAACAAGATTATTGATATATAATAAAAACTAACAACAACTATAACGACTTAATATATTAATAATTCTATTTAGGTTTTTGTAAAAGTAGGTAGAACTTACGTGCCAGCAACGAGTCTATAACGATTAAACTTGGTGCACTCAGCGCTAAAAATAACTACTTGAGATAGATTTATTATCCTAAGTTCAGATTAATTACACTTTGTCCCCCGCAAGTGGGGTGCTGTTTAAATGGAGAATTCAATGGCTTTTGATTATGGATCGATTGATCTTGGACTAAAAAACCCCTTCAAGCTTGAAGGTAAAGTTACAGCACTAAGAGGGCTTATTGAGTCTATTGCTGGTGTGAGCTTACTTGTGATTGCAGCAGGCTCTGTAAAAGAGGATGCAACCGCAGGTTGGATTTTAATGATATTTGGCATGCTTATATTAGCGCTTGGCATTCGCTCATTATCATCGGGTATATACGCAACCCTCAAGTATTTTGTTGGTAGAAATCACCCAACATCTTTGGCTTATAACTTTAGTAAATCGCAAACATCGACCGCCCAAGAAGAAAAAAAGGAAGTGGCCTATACAGCACATTCTCTTGAAGAAATGCTGGTTGGTCGTAAAAATAGTACGTTTAAAGAGCCTAATGGCTTTTTATCACGTTTGTTACACAGCTTAATCCCTAAGCTTTTATTTTTACCTTATCCTATTCGTAATATTGCTCAGCGTTTATTTGGCTCATGGGTAAGCACGCTTGTTGCTCTTATTGCTTATGCACTTGTAGCATTTGTATCTTTATCAGGTTTTACTGGTGAAGCTGGCGAATTAGCCTTTCCTGTATACAGTGCCATATTAATGTTTTATGTGCTTTTTTCTTGGCGCTCTTCAGGCAAACCTATTTCACGTAATGCAGAAAAAAACATCGAAGCTTTAGGTACTGGCGCGCTTGCTAAAATTATTTCTTTGTCGTTTATTTTACCTATTGTTATTGGCCTTTCTATGTCGTGGTTAATGCAAGAGCAGCATATTAGTAAAGCGCAAATAGATAACTGGCTTGAGCAATTACCTAGCCTTCATGCAGGGCTTTATTTAGTAGCAATTATTGTATTAGCCACTCTTAGCTGTGCACTTGTTTTTGTAATGATAAAGGCACGTTTAAATTCGGTAACGCCTACTGCTGAAGTTTCAGAACTACGTGAGAATTGGCAAGAATCAGTTCACCCAGATGAAGTATTTATAAACCTTGATAACTTAGTAATGGCTAATCGCCGATATAAAGAAGTGCCTAACAGAGTTTACCGCGAATTAGACCCTAAATTACAAGAACAAATAGAAGGTAAAGGTGGCTTTAAAGGTGAAATGATCCAAGAGATTCAACCTAAATTACACCCTATGGATTTAGGTAAAAACTTTTCACTTACTCGTTTATTAGCTCTATTAAGTGGTAACTTACTATATATAGTGGCGCTAACGTTTACTGTACTTTTAGCGTACTCGCTTATTAATATTTACCACTATGTTGATGCGGCAAACATAAACACCATTGAACAAGCATTTAATAACCAGCACATTATTCAATTTAGTGAACTACTTATGACAAGTTTTCACTTTTTACTAATAGGTATACTTATAAAAGCATTTGCTCAATTACTTATTAATAGTGCACACCTATTTTTTGCTGAAATGCAATTTGAGTCATTACTTGTGTACTTTAAATGCGAAGGTACATTTACCGAATCTAAAATTTCAACGGGTACAGGTATACACGACAGCACTCGCTCTGAAAATACATTAGTGCGCAGTAGCATAACGCCTTGGATAATTGTTTCTCGTGTTATTTCTACAACATTTGCAGCAACAGGTATGAAAAACTTAGAGCACCCCCGCCATATTATGGAAATGCATAAAGATGAAGGCCAGTTACAAGCTATTAAAAATGATGTAATTGCATTTTTGAAAGACCGCGAGTCTATTGCTTCAATTACGAGTGAACGCGATTTAGGTAACGCATCACAAATACATCAGTTAAACCAGCAAACTCGAGCTATGCCTACTCAGCAAGCTATCACGAAAGACGACGAGGAAGCTGCTGGTTACCTCAGACAAGAAGAAAATCTATCTGGCGAACCGAAAACCTAACTAAACGTTATTAATAATTGCCACCTTGTAAATAAGGTGGCATTTTTTTATGCCCCAATTAACTTTATTACCTCTTTTATACTCAACAACATGATTAATACTGTATTAGTGCACAAAGCCCTTGCTTTATACGCTAAAACCCAAATAATGACGCATTAACCACAGGGTAGAATGAGGAAAATGAGTTACATACTAACCACCCAATGTGCCGATGATGTAGGCTTAATAGCTAAAATTACAGGCCTGTGTCATGAACACAATTTAAATATTACACGTAATAACGAATTTGTAGATAAAGACGCTAAACGCTTTTTTATGCGTACAGAGCTAACTGGTGAGCCACAAAGCGATTTTTTAGATAAGCTACAAGCCTTATTACCAGAAGGCGCACAGCTTGCACTACACAATGGCGCTAAAACAAAAGTCGTTTTATTAGCCACTAAAGAGGCACACTGTTTAGGCACTGTGTTGCTTAAGCAATTTGAGCAAGCATTAAATATTGAAGTATTAGCTGTAATAGCTAACTACCCTGATTTAGAACCATTAGCTAAAGGCTTTGATGTACCTTTTCATGTTGTATCGCATGTTGGTTTAACCCGCGCAGAGCACGATATAAAAGTAGGTGATTTAATTGCCTCTTACAACCCAGATATTATTGGCCTAGCTAAATACATGCGTATTTTAAGCCCTGAGTTTGTTGGCCGTTTTGAAAATAAAATCATTAATATCCACCATTCATTTTTGCCTGCATTTATTGGCGCAAAACCTTATCATCAAGCATTTGAGCGCGGCGTAAAAATTATTGGCGCTACGGCTCATTTTGTAAATAATGAGCTAGATGAAGGGCCTATTATTTTGCAAGACGTAACTAGCGTAACACACGCTAACACTGCCGAAATGATGGCTAAAATGGGTAAAGACGTAGAGAAAACTGTATTTAGTAAAGCCCTGCAGCTTGCCTCTGAGCATAAGCTATTTATTAATGGTAATAAAACCGTGGTGTTTAGCTAGTAATTATTAAAAAGCCAGCTTAGCTGGCTTTTTAGTACTTAATCTGAGTTTTGATTACTTCACGTCTACACTAATTATTTAAGGCGTGTAATATGTGGGTGACTCTGGCCCTACTGGCATTCCCAATAAAAACACCCAAACATAAAACAAAATAACCCAGCCTACAAAAAACACCATACTGTACGGAAGCATAGTTGCGACTAAAGTGCCTATTCCCATATCTTTTTTATATTTAACTGCAACGGCCAATATGAGACCAAAATAACTCATCATTGGCGTTATTAAGTTAGTTACTGAATCACCTATACGATAAGCCGCTTGTATTGTCTCTGGTGCATAGCCAATTAACATTAGCATAGGCACAAATATTGGAGCGGTAATAGCCCACTGTGCTGAGGATGAGCCTAAGCTCAAATTAACCAAGGCACACATTAAAATAAACAATATAAATACTTCGGGGCCTGTTAGGTTGAGCGCTTGTAATAATGCGGCACCATTAATAGCTAAAATAGTACCTAAGTTAGTCCATTTGAAAAAGGCAACAAACTGCGCTGCAAAAAATACCAGTACAATATATAGCCCCATAGAGCTCATACTCTTACTCATGGCATTTATTACATCTTTATCGTTTTTCATGGTGCCAACAACACGGCCATATACAAAACCAGGGATACTGAATGTCACAAAAATAATAACCACAATCCCTTTTAAAAAGGGTGAACCCGCTACCTCTCCGGTATCTTGATTTCGTAAAATGCCATCATCTGGAATAATAGTCCAAGCAAGTAATAACGAAACAACCAATAAAGAAATGCCAGCCCATTTTAAACCTGACTTCTCTTGTTTAGTCAGTTTATCAATGCTGTTTTGCGATAAATCGATGCTCGCGTCATCTGGGTTATACTTGCCTAAGCGAGGCTCTACTATTTTTTCGGTTACAAAAGTTCCTAATATCGCAATTAGAAATACCGATATCATCATGAAGTACCAGTTAGCCTCAGCGCCCACAACATAGGTTGGATCAATCATTTGCGCAGCTGGTGTTGTAATGCCCGCTAATAATGGATCTATGGTGCCTAATAATAGGTTTGCGCTATATCCACCTGAAACACCCGCAAACGCAGCAGCCAAACCGGCTAAAGGATGACGCCCTAAACTATGAAATATCATAGCTGCGAGGGGGATCAGTACAACATACCCTAACTCAGCTGCAGTGTTTGACATAATAGCGGCAAATACCACCATAAATGTCACTAAACGTTTAGATGCGCCCATTACCATGCCTCGCATAGCAGCAGACAGTAAGCCTGAATGCTCAGCAACACTCACCCCGAGTAATGCAACAAGCACAGTACCAAGCGGCGCAAAGCCAGTGAAGTTGGTAACAAGCCCAGTCATGATCCGCTGTAACCCCTCAGCACTCAATAAGCTAACCACTTCAATAACACCATCCGGATCGCGCCCTGACGCACCTTCTGGTCGTGGATCAATTGCGCTAAGTCCATACCAATCAGCAATACCACTAAATACAACAATTGCGACTGCAAATATCGCAAATAAAGTAATCGGATGTGGCAGCATATTGCCTAAAAATTCAACAGTGGCTAAAAATCGATTAAATAACCCTTTGTTGTTTGGATCATTACTTGGTGAGTGTGTGGAGTCTGTCATACCCTGCTCTTGAAGTTACAAAATTGCAGTAACCTAGCATTTTTTGTATATGAGTTCATGTATAAAAGGTGAATAGCTTGTGAGAAGGTTTAAATAAAGAAGGCTAAACAGAGCCATAGTGCCAATTTTTAATTTACTATTTTAAAAATACAATTGGCAAAAAGGCTCTTTTTTATAATACAGTTTGTTATACTTGCTCTATTGGCTCAAGCTGAAGCTTGGCAGCAATTAAAACGGCTTGTGTGCGGTTGTATACGCCAAGTTTTCTGAATATGGCTGTAATGTGTGCTTTTACTGTCGCTTCTGATATGTGTAGTTCGTAGGCTATTTGTTTATTAAGCAAGCCCTCGTGTAAATATTGAAGCACTCGGTATTGCTGTGGTGCAAGTGAAGCAACTTGCGCTGCAATTTCTCTATCTTCACCTTCAATTTCAGCTACTTTATTTTTAAGCTCTTTTGGTAGCCATGTATCGCCTTCAAGTATTTGGTTTATTGCGCTGGCAATATCATCAGACGATGACGATTTAGGAATAAACCCCATAGCATAGCCCATTACTTTTGAGACTATATTAACGTCTTCACTACCTGAAACTACTGCAATGGGTAAGCTCGGATAGTCTTCTCTAATACGAATAAGACCATATAAATCACCATTACCTGGCATGTGAAGATCTAGCAGTAATATATCAAGATCCTCTTGCTCGCTTAACACTTGCAGTGTGCTGTCAAAATCTGACGATTCAAAAACCTCTAAACCTTCAAACTTTGCGCTCAATGCACCCTTTAGTGCTTCGCGAAATAACGGATGATCATCCGCTATTAAAAACTGACTCATGGTTCACTCCTAATAAATTCGGCCGCCAACTAGGTATAAAATCCTAACTGACAGCCGATATACTACGTTTAGAATCAACTTGTAATCAAGTTTTTAACGCGCATTTAACGATTTAATCTGTTCTCGATTAGTTCATCCACTACAGATGGATCGGCAAGCGTTGACGTGTCACCTAACTGTTGATGCTCATTTGCAGCGATTTTACGTAAAATTCGGCGCATAATCTTACCTGAACGTGTTTTAGGTAAACCTGGCGACCACTGAATCATATCTGGCGATGCTATAGGGCTAAGCTCTTTACGAACCCAACTGCGTACCTCTTTAGTTAGCTCATCACTAACGGTTACGCCTTCGTTAGGCGTAATGTATACGTAAATACCTTGGCCTTTTATGTCATGTGGGTAACCAACAACAGCGGCTTCAGCTACGGCTTCATGCGCAACTAATGCACTTTCTATTTCAGCAGTACCTAAACGGTGCCCAGACACATTAAGTACATCATCTACACGACCTGTGATCCAGTAATAGCCATCTTCATCGCGGCGACAACCATCACCTGTAAAATAAACACCTGGGTATGCACTAAAGTAGGTTTGCTCAAAACGTTCATGATCGCCATAAACAGTACGTGCTTGTGAAGGCCAGCTATCTAATATAACTAAGTTCCCATCAACAGCGCCTTCTAGTGTATTACCTTCTGCATCAAATAATGCTGGTGCAATACCAAAAAATGGATGTGTCGCAGAACCCGGTTTAGTGTCGGTCGCACCAGGTAATGGCGTGATCATAATGCCACCGGTTTCTGTTTGCCACCACGTATCTACAATCGGACAATTTGACTTACCAATTTGTTCGTAATACCAGGTCCACGCTTCTGGGTTTATTGGCTCACCAACCGATCCTAAAATACGTAAGCTATCACGATGTGAAGACTCAATCGGCTCATCGCCCTTAGCCATTAAGGCACGAATGGCTGTTGGAGCGGTATATAAAATAGTAACGTTGTGTTTATCAACTACTTCGCCCATACGACCAGCTGTTGGATATGTTGGTACGCCTTCAAATAATACTTGGGTACACCCATTCACTAATGGACCATATGCAATGTAGCTGTGCCCTGTGATCCAGCCAACGTCGGCACTACACCAGTAAACATCATCCTCTTGTAAGTCAAATACATACTCATGGGTCATTGATGAATAAACTAAATAGCCACCAGTGGTATGTACAACGCCTTTAGGCTGACCCGTAGAACCTGATGTATACAATATAAATAAAGGATCTTCAGCGTTCATAGGCTCTGGTTCGCACTGCGCTGGTAAATCAGCGACTAAATCGTGCCACCAAATATCATGGTCATTCCAATCAACTTCACCGCCCGTCAATTGATGCACAATAACGTGCTCAATTGTGGTTACTGAGTCTTGCGATACCGCTTCATCAACATTAGCTTTTAGCGGCACACAATTGCCTGCGCGTCGGCCTTCGTCTGAGGTGATCACTACTTTAGCGCCAGAATCTTTAATGCGGTCCGCTATAGCCGATGGTGAAAAGCCACCAAATACAACAGAATGAATTGCACCAATTCGTGCACACGCTTGCATTGCATAAACAGCCTGAGGAGTCATAGGCATATAAATAGCAACACGATCGCCTTTTTGTACACCTAGCTTTTTAAGGCCATTAGCAAATTTAGCCACTTCATCGTGTAACTGTTGATAAGTAATATTTTCGCTTTCATTCGGGTTATCACCTTCCCAAATAAGCGCAACTTTGTCTGCTTTAGTTTTTAAGTGACGGTCAATACAGTTGTAAGACGCATTTAAATAGCCATCTTCATACCATTTAATGCTGATATGGCCTTTATCAAAAGAAGTGTTTTTAACTTTAGTGTAAGGAGTAGACCAATCAAGGCGTTTGCCATGTTCACCCCAAAAACCTTCAGGATCATCAATAGATTGCTTATAAAGCGTATTATATTTATTTTTATCAACAAGAGTCGCATCTTTAATATGCGCCGGAACTGGATAGATACTTTGTGACATCTTCGTCTCCATTAAAATTGCTTGCCTTAGGCTCCTATCAAGGATTACTCAGCAGTGCTTTATTAAGTATTAGACCTTAGTTGTACTCTGCTTTTATTTGTCTATTTGTAGTTTATAATCCGCCTGCTTTCAATTATTTTACATAGCCAATACAAGATGTTAAATGTAAGTAAATACAAACTAGTCTGCTCTAAAACCTTAGTCTTATAGACCAATAGGTAATTGAGTAAATATTGCGCATATTCAAAAGTGTTTGTGTACTTTAATAAAGATATTTGCGGTATCACCTGCTAAAGCTTTATTTAACGAATGAAAACAATATGTGTATTGAAAAGCCAAATGAAGACCTTTTTTGTTCGTAAGTAATACTCGTAGCAAGTAATACAACCTTATATGAAAAAAAAGCAACAAACAACAAGTAGCCTATAAAGGACACCACAATGAAATTTACCCCATTAAAAACATTGGCAGCAAGCGCTGTACTATGTGCACTATCAAGTACTGCTTATGCGGCAACAGCTGCAAAAATTGGTGATACCGAATTTACCTACGGTGGATACATTAAATTAGACACAATGTGGAGTGATTACTCTGCTGGTGCACCTTCTGGCTCAAGTGTTGGTCGTGATTTTTACGTACCAAGTACACTTACTGTTGGTGATGACAATGACTCTGATGCTGTATTTGATATGCATGCACGTGAATCTCGCTTTAACTTTGGTACTTCAACGTTAATGGATAACGGTAAAACAGTAAAAACCAAAATTGAGTTAGACTTTTTAGCATCAGCGCCTGGTGGCAATGAGCGTGTATCAAACTCATACGCACCGCGTATTCGTCATGCTTTTGTTACTTACGATGGTTGGTTATTTGGTCAAACATGGTCAAACTTTCAAAATGTAGGCGCTTTGGCCGAAACTCTTGATTTTGTAGGCCCTGCTGAGGGCACTGTGTTTGTTCGTCAAACTCAAATTAAATATACAACGGGTGCTTGGTCTTTCTCATTAGAAAACCCAGAAAGCACCATTACTACGCAAGGTGGCACACGCGTAGAAACTGACGACGCATCACTGCCTGACTTCACCGCCCGCTATACCCATAAAGCTGATTGGGGTAACGTTGTAGTCGCTGCACTAGCACGCCAACTTACATATAAAGTAGGCGATGTAGATGCTGACGAAACATCATTTGGTATTAGCGCGTCTGGTCGCGTTAACTTTGGTGAAGACTACCTTAAATTTATGCTTACTCAAGGTAAAGGTTTAGGCCGTTACGTAGGCTTAAATGTGGCACATGGCGCAGTACTTAATGGCGATGAGCTTGATGCAATTGATTCAACGTCTGGTTTTGTTGCTTATCAGCACAAATGGACAAGTCAGTGGCGCTCTACGTTCTTATACTCGTTCTTTAGTGCTGATAACAACACTGATTTATTAGCTATTTCTGGCGATCCGGTGGAATCTAGCCAAAGCTTTAGTGCCAATATTTTATACTCGCCAGTTAAACGTTTAACGTTTGGTGCTGAGTTTAAGCATGCTGAGCGTGAAACAGAAAGCGGTGTAGATGGCGATTTAGAGCGTTTACAATTCTCTGTTAAATACTCTTTTTAATTAGTAAAAATAGTATGATCAATTAAGCGGCCTTGGCCGCTTTTTTATATCGACTATAAGCTACCCCTCACTATAAAATATACTAATAACCTATATGGCTCAGTGAGCTATCAATCAAATTCAACTCAGTAATAAACTCTATATTTCTATTCAGTCAAACCTAAAAAATTAATAACTTTTAAATAGCTATAAAAATATTACCGCAGTAATTTAAACTAAAAATATGAATTCGCGTGTCTTTTTAATAATCATTTAATACCATATTTGATAAGTATAAACCTACTAATGTATGTATATCATCCTCAATTGAGTCGCTAAAATTCAATAAAACAGAATAATTATAGATAAAACACATTAACGCAATTGCAAATCGATATCATTTAGATTAGATTATGCACTTCTTTTGAACTAATTGGAAAAACTCATGTCGTCCCCTCAAATTTTGCGTTTATCTAAACTAAGCTTTGCTACTTCTTTAATTTTATCTGGTTATGCATTTGCTGATGAAGCAAATACAAAAGATGACTCTCTAGAAAAAATAGCCGTGTATGGTCAGCATCATAAAAACTACATAACTGAAGATGCACAATCTGCTACAAAATTAGGCTTATCAATTAAAGAAACGCCGCAAAGTATTTCCGTTGTTTCTCGTGCATTAATGGACGACTTTTCATTAGATGATATCAATTCAGTACTTGAAAGCACTCCAGGCGTAACGGTAGAACAAATAGAAACAGATCGTACTTACTTTAAAGCACGTGGTTTTGAGATCACAAACTTTCAAGTAGATGGCTTGGGAATTCCACAAAGCTCAGGTTCAATTCAAGGCACGTTAGATACTTCTATCTACGACCGCGTAGAAATTGTACGTGGCGCAAACGGCCTGATGACTGGTACTGGTAATCCATCTGCTACTGTAAATATGGTACTTAAAAAACCGACGTATGTTACACAAGCTCACGCATCTGCATCTTATGGTTCGTGGAACAACAAACGCTTAGAGCTTGATGTATCAACGCCTATTAACGATGAGCATGCTGTGCGTGCGGTATTCACTAAGCAAAAAGCTGAATCATACCTAGATCGTTACGAAACAGATAAAACAATTGGTTACTTAGCCTACGAAGGCAAACTAACTGACGACACCCTATTAAGCATTAACTACGTTAATCAACAAAAAGATGCCGACAGCCCGCTTTGGGGTGCATTGCCACTTTACTATACTGATGGTTCAGCCACAGATTATGATTCATCTACCAGTACAGCAGCCGACTGGTCATACTGGGACAACAGTGCAGAGCAAGTATATGTAACGCTTGAGCAAAACTTATCTGCTACCTGGGTAGCAATTGCTCGCTATGCACACATTGAAAACGAGCAAGATTCAGAGCTTTTTTACGTTTATGGCACGCCTGATAAAGAAACAGGACTTGGCTTAACAGGTTACGCTAGTCGTTATGATTACGAAGACAAGCACGACCTATTTGATTTATACGCCAGTGGTAAATTTGATTTATTTGGTCAAGAGCATGATTTATCGTTTGGTGTAAGCCAAGCAAAAATGGATTACAACGAGCAGTCTCTTTACGATTACACCACAGGGAACGGCTTTCCTGAAATGCCATCACTCGATACGTGGGATGGCGTAATACCTGAGGCTACACTTACCGATGGTTTGAATGGTAGTGATATTGAAAATAAACAGCAATCCGCTTATATATCAACACGCATTAAACTTAGCACTCCTTTAAATATACTTGCAGGTGTTCGATACACCGATTGGGAAACAAAAGGGACTGCTTATGGCGTTGAGCAAACACGTAGCGATAATGAGCTTATACCTTACGTAGGCGTAGTGTACGACTTTACCGAAACACTCTCTGCCTATGCAAGCTATACAGAAACGTTTGTTCCTCAAAAAGAGCTTGATATAAACGCAGAGCAATTAGCACCAGTAACAGGAAAAAGCAGCGAAATTGGTGTTAAAGCCCAACTTTTAGATGACCAGATTTTTGTTACATTTGCCTACTTTGATGCAAAACAAGAAAATTTAGCGGTCGCATTACCAGATTCACTTCCAGGTGATACTCGTTACTACGGCGCAGACGGTATTAACAGCGACGGTTTTGAAGTTGAGTTAAGTGGTAAAATTACAGACGATTTAAGTGCGAGTATTAGCTTTAGCAACTTAAATATTGATGGTGATGATTTAGTTAAAGATTACACACCTGAAAACCAATTAAAACTAGCTGCTACTTATCAAGTACCATTTGTTGAAGGTTTAACATTTGGTGCAAACTATCGCTGGCAGGATTCTGTAAGCCGTGTACAAGTAGAAGATGCTTCAGGTGCAGCGCTTGTAACGACTAAACAAGATGCTTACGGCATTCTTGATTTAATGGCTAACTACAAAATTACTGAAAACGTTGGTGTTACTTTTAACGTAAATAATACTACCGATGAAAAGTACTTACATAGCTTATACTGGGCACAAGGTTACTACGGTGCACCGCGTAACTATGCACTATCGGTAAACTGGCAGCTATAAAATTTTTTAAAAGCATTTAACCAGCTTAATTTAAAAACGACACATTGTATGTGTCGTTTTTATTTTTAAGGCGGCAGTTTTACAGCTCATTAAATTCCAATCTATCTTATTAGCTATCGAGTGCTAAAACATCATCACTTCTTGCTATTTGATTACTCTATATTGCGGGCAATTAAATAATCAGCATTAAGCTAGCAACTTAAAATAATTAATATCAATTTACTTATATAAGGTCTTACTAGCGTTAAAAAAATTGCTCTAAATTTAGGCAATATTTTTTATCTGTTTGTTCTAAATAAAAACTTTTAACCACATTATGGTGTAGCTTAATTCGTTTGGCTTCACAAAGACCTATGCAGGTTGGTAATAAGTATTACTGCTATTTTATATTTCAGGCCCCCAAAAACAAAAAACGCTAACCATTGCTGGTTAGCGTTTTTTATAAAGCTCGGGTCAAATCAAGCTTAAAGAACGTTTTAAACCTTAAAGGTCTGCGTCATCGCCTAACTTATCTTCACCATCTTCTGGTTCAATAGTGGCTTTTAGCAATAACATGTCGCGTAGTTTGCCTTCAATCTCATCTGCAATTTCTACGTTTTCTTTCAAGAACTTGATTGAGTTTGATTTACCTTGGCCTACTTTGTTGCCATTGTAACTGTACCAAGCACCTGCTTTTTCTACAATTTTGTGCTTAACACCTAAATCAATTAGCTCGCCTTGCTTAGAAATACCTTCACCATACATGATGATAAATTCGGCTTGCTTAAACGGAGGTGCTACTTTGTTTTTAACAATTTTAACGCGCGTTTCGTTACCAACAACTTCATCGCCTTCTTTTACAGAACCAATTCGACGAATATCAATACGAACTGATGCGTAAAACTTAAGAGCGTTACCACCGGTTGTTGTTTCAGGGTTACCAAACATTACACCAATTTTCATACGAATTTGGTTAATGAAAATACATAACGTGTTAGAACGTTTAATATTACCCGTAAGCTTACGTAATGCTTGCGACATTAAACGTGCTTGTAAGCCCATGTGCGAGTCGCCCATGTCGCCTTCAATTTCAGCTTTTGGCGTAAGTGCAGCAACAGAATCGACAATAACTACGTCAACCGCACTTGAGCGTACTAACATGTCACAAATTTCTAGCGCTTGCTCACCTGTATCTGGTTGAGACACTAAAAGCTCATCAATGTTAACACCTAGTTTTTGTGCGTATACTGGATCTAGAGCGTGCTCAGCATCAACAAAGGCACATGTTTTACCTTCTTTTTGAGCTTGTGCGATAACTTGTAAAGTAAGTGTTGTTTTACCTGAAGATTCAGGACCATATACTTCTACAATACGACCCATAGGTAAACCGCCTATGCCTAAAGCAATGTCGATCCCTAATGAACCTGTAGATACTGCATCAATGTTTAGGGCTTTATTATCGCCCAGTTTCATGATTGATCCTTTACCAAATTGACGCTCTATTTGTGATAGTGCAGCGTCCAACGCTTTTTGTTTGTTATCGTTCATTTTGTTCTCCAAATCCAGCTAATGCGAACAAGTATACTGTATGAAACCACAGTATCAAGCGAAATTTATAAATTTATCTTCTCTATAGTTTTTTTCAATGCAAATTCAATAGCTTGCAATCTAACTTGCGCTCTGTCGCCACTAAATATTTGCTTGAAAGTGAATTGCTTACCAGCAATTTGTATGCAAAACCACACAAAGCCTACTGGCTTATCGGGAGTAGCGCCGCCCGGCCCTGCAATACCTGAAATAGCAATTGCAACATCGGCATTAGCAACGTTTATTGCACCAAATGCCATTTCCTTCACTGTTTGCTCACTCACAGCGCCAAATTGCTCCAACGTACTCGTCGCTACGTTAATCAATTCGTGCTTTGCCTCGTTACTATATGTAACAAAGGCACGCCCTAAATACCGCGAGCTACCAGGGGTATCTGTTAGGGCATAACTCACTCCGCCACCAGTGCATGATTCAGCAGTAGTGATCCATAAGCATTTATCCGTTAAAATAGCGCCTAATTGCGCAGCAAGTGTTTTAATCTCTTGATGTAATTCCATATTCAGCCTTTGGGTAAATACATGTCGTTTGATCTTTATGCACCACACACTATAAAACAACAAACCCCTATGATGCAGCAGTATCTAAAAATAAAATCAGAGCATCGCGATATTTTATTGTTTTATCGTATGGGAGATTTTTACGAACTCTTTTTTGATGACGCTAAACGCGCAGCTCAACTTCTTGATATATCGCAAACGCACCGCGGTAAAGCAGGCGGCGATCCTATTCCTATGGCCGGGGTACCTTATCATGCCGTAGAAAACTACTTAGCTCGCTTAGTACAAATGGGCGAATCAGTTGCTATTTGTGAACAAGTTGGGGATCCCGCAACGAGTAAAGGCCCTGTGGAGCGTAAAGTAGTACGCATTGTAACACCGGGCACTATTTCAGATGAAGCGCTGCTGCAAGAGCGACAAGACAATTTACTGACCAGTGTTTGGCAAAATAAAAAAGGCCAATACGGAATCGCTTACCTTGATATAAATTCTGGTCGTTTTAACATTGTAGAAGTAAATACTGACGAAGCTTTTAGCTCAACGTTACAGCGGTTATCGCCAGCAGAATTACTGTATAGCGAAAGCTTTGTAAATACACATTTAATTGAACATATTAAAGGCGCTCGTCGACGCCCTGAGTGGGAGTTTGATTTAGACACAGCGCAGCACTTATTGTGCGATCAATTTGGTACCAAGGATTTAGTGGGATTTGGTGTAGAAAAAGCCCACTCAGCACTCGTAGCCGCCGGCTGTTTAATGCAATACGTAAAAGATACACAACGTATTGCTTTACCTCATATTCGTGCTATTACGCTTGAGCACAACGAGCATGCGGTTATTTTAGATGCCGCAACCCGTAAAAATTTAGAATTAACGGTTAATCTGTCGGGCGGATTTGAAAACACCCTCGCACAAGTACTTGATAAAACAGCCACAGCAATGGGCTCACGTTTACTAAAACGCCGAATTCATACCCCTGTTCGTAATAAAGATGAGCTTAATTCTCGTTTAAATGCCATTAGTGCAATTTTAGACGTACAACTTTGCGGCGAATTACACGAGTCACTAAAAGATATTGGTGATATAGAACGTGTAATAGCGCGTTTAGCATTATGCACTGCACGCCCAAGAGATTTAACACGTCTGCGCAGTGCACTACAAGCACTTGCACCTCTGCATAATTTATTAAGTGATGCGAGTGACCCGCGCATAACAAGTATTATCAAACACTCGCCTGAACTACCAGAGCTACAAGCATTGCTAGAGCGTGCTGTTATTGATAATCCGCCAGTACTTATTCGTGATGGGGGCGTAATTGCGCCTGGTTATAATAGTGAATTAGATGAGTGGCGTAACCTAAGTAAAGGTGCCACAGATGTACTTGAGCAGCTTGAACAACGCGAGCGTGAACGTACGGGCATTAGTACATTAAAAATTGGCTACAACCGAGTACACGGCTTTTTTATAGAAGTGAGCCGCGCCAATTCTCATTTAGTACCTGCTGATTACATTCGTCGCCAGACGCTTAAAAATAATGAACGCTATATTATTCCAGAGCTTAAAGAGCATGAAGATAAAGTACTAGGCAGCCAATCAAAAGCGCTCGCGCTTGAAAAACAACTATACGAAGAGTTATTTGAATTTATAGCCCCTCACATTGAACAGCTGCAAATAATGGCCGCAGCGCTTGCTGACTTAGATGTATTAAATAACTTAGCAGAGCGTGCCTTTGCGCTTAATTACGCTAAACCAGAATTATGCGACAACGACAACATTAGCATTAAACAAGGCCGTCACCCAGTTGTTGAACAGGTAATGAAAGAACCCTTCATTGCAAATCCTGTAGAGCTAAATAGCCAGCGCAAAATGTTGATTATTACAGGCCCAAATATGGGTGGTAAATCAACCTATATGCGTCAAACAGCGCTTATTGTATTAATGGCGCACATTGGCTGTTATGTCCCTGCCGATAGCGCGAAAATAGGTAATATAGACCGCATATTTACGCGTATTGGTGCAAGTGATGATTTAGCCTCTGGCCGCTCAACCTTCATGGTTGAGATGACCGAAACCGCCACTATTTTAAATAATGCTACAGCGCAGTCTTTGGTGTTAATGGATGAAATAGGGCGAGGTACAAGTACCTACGACGGGCTTTCGCTTGCGTATGCTACAGCCGATCATTTAGCATCAAAAATTTCGGCAAAAACACTGTTTGCAACACACTATTTTGAACTAACAGAACTTGCAGAGCAAACTCAAGGTCTTGTAAACGTTCACCTTGATGCAATAGAGCATAACGACACAATCGCATTTATGCATACAGTTCTCGACGGTGCAGCAAGCAAGAGTTTTGGTTTACAAGTAGCTGCACTTGCCGGTGTGCCTAAAGCGGTAATTGCGCAAGCTAAACAAAAACTTAAGTTACTTGAAAATCACCAAAGTGTTACTGCACCTAATACAGAGCAACAAGCGTTTACATTTAATAACGACGCTGTTATTGAGCCTTCACAAGTCGAAGAACAATTAAGTGCTATTGACCCTGATAACTTATCGCCTCGCCAAGCGCACGAACTGCTTTATAAATTAAAAGCACTGCTTTGAGATTAATTAGTCCAAGCCTTATCCCGTCCTAAAAAGTGTTTATATATTTAGGACGGAACGACAGGCATAAAAAAAGCTGAAGAGTTAACCCTTCAGCTTTTTACACACATAATTTATTGTTTAGTTTGCAAAATTAAAGTTACGAAAACTGATTAAATAAGCTTTCTGTACTTAAACCTTCTTGTTGCAAAATATCTTTTAAACGTCGTAAAGCTTCAACCTGAATCTGTCTTACACGTTCTCGTGTCAGTCCAATTTCACGCCCTACATCTTCAAGCGTTGATGGCTCGTAGCCTAGTAAACCAAATCTGCGTGCTAATACTTCACGTTGTTTAGGGTTTAACTCACCTAACCAATCTACAATATGTTTATTAATATCGTTAGTTTGAACTTCGCCTTCAGGCCCTGCGCTTTTTTCGTCTGCAATAATATCAAGTAAAGCACTGTCGTTTTCACCGCCGATAGGCATATCCACAGAGGCAATTTTTTCATTTAAACGTAGCATTTTAGTTACGTCTTCAACAGGTCTATCAAGGCTTGCAGCAATTTCTTCAGCAGTTGGCTCATGGTCAAGCTTTTGCGTTAACTCACGTGCTGTACGCAAGTAAACATTTAATTCTTTAACTACGTGGATAGGTAAGCGAATAGTTCGGGTTTGGTTCATAATGGCACGTTCAATAGTTTGACGTATCCACCATGTTGCGTAAGTTGAGAATCTAAAGCCACGCTCTGGGTCAAACTTTTCAACGGCGCGGATTAAACCTAAATTACCTTCTTCAATTAAATCTAGTAATGCCAAACCACGGTTATTGTAACGGCGAGCAATTTTAACAACTAAACGTAAGTTGCTTTCAATCATACGTTTGCGTGAGGCTTCACAACCTCGAAGTGATTTACGTGCAAAGAAAACCTCTTCTTCTGCACTAAGTAAAGGAGAGAAACCTATCTCACCTAAATAAAGCTGAGTTGCATCAAGATTTTTTGTAACTTCTTCTTTAGCAAAAATCTCATCTTCTTCTACTTTTTCAAGTAGTGAGTTGTTTTCTTCTACGGCGGTGTCATCGAACTTTTCATCAGTCGTGGTGTTTTTTGCTGCGCTAGCCATAAGCCCTCTCCCGAGCAATTATCAATACCTAAAAATTAGGGAAGGCATTTAGCAGGATTGACAGCTTGCCCTCGGTAGCGAATTTCAAAACGAAGTGCGGTGACCGAAGATTCTGAATTTCCAATTTCTGCTATTTTTTGTCCTGCCTTAACTTTCTGCTTTTCTTTAACAAGTAATTTCGAGTTATGTGCATAAGCACTTAGGTAATCATCATTATGTTTCAATATGATTAAATTACCGTAACCTCGAAGAGCGTTACCCGCGTACACCACCGTTCCTTGTGCCGCGGCTAAGACTGAAGCCCCTTTATGATTAGTAATCTGTAAACCTTTATAACCGTTTTCCTTATTAGAAAAGCGTTTGGTAACTTTGCCCTTTGCTGGCCAAAACCACTTAACTTTACTGCTCGACAAACGTTTAGTTTTACTAATTGTGTTACTGGCTTGTTTCTGAACATACTCTCGTTGTTTTGGAGGATCAAGCTCTTTCTTTAATTTTATGTTATTTTTTTGTACATTTTTTATAGACTTTTTACTCGAATTCGTATATTTTTCATCCCTTTTTATTTTTTCTGTTGGAGCAACCAACGATATACTCTGGCCTGGGAAGATAATATAAGGTGATGGAATTGAATTGTTTTTTGCCAGCTTTCGAAAATCCTGCCCCGCGCTAAATGCAATAGAATAGAGTGTGTCCCCCTTTTGTACTTTGTAACGATCACCATTAATATTAATAGTATGACCTAAATCATTAACATTATTATTTAGGCTACTTACAGGGGCAGGAACATGTCTTGAAGAACAGCCAAAAAGAAAAACACTAATGAATATAGCAACATACAGTAAAAACTGTTTATTCATCGTGTTTTTCTCCTTACTTATAAAATGGGGATTTTTAATACTTATCGTAGTAAAAAGTATGCAACTACTATCAATACAACTAAAGCCCAGCCAAGTACTTCAATATATTGACGTAATTTTTGTTCCATTTTAACTCCGCCCCATTTCATTAAAGCCGAAACTAAAAAAAAGCGAGCCCCACGTCCAATTGCAGATGCGAGTAAAAATGGTAAAAAAGCCATTTGCATTACACCTGCCCCAATCGTAAATACTTTATAAGGAATAGGTGAAAAGCCTGCTAAAAAAACAACCCATACACCGTACTCTTTAAACCACGTAAGTGCGGTATCGAATTTATCTTGCCAATGCATTTGGGCAATAAGTGGTTCTACTACAGGTTCGAATAACCAAAAGCCTAGTAAATACCCTATAACGCCCCCAAAAACCGATGCAACTGTTGCAAAGCTTGCAAAGCGCCATGCTTTACTTGGCTGTGCAAGCGACATAGGTGCAAGCATTACATCGGGTGGGACAGGAAAGAAAACAGACTCTGCAAAACTCATGGCTGCTAAGTAACGCTCTGCATGGCGGTGTTTAGCCCATACTAGGGCCATATCGTATAACTTGGTAAACAACTTCAAAATGAATTCCTATTCAATATCGCCAGGTATGAGCGGTACAAACCTTACGGGGGCAATAACATGCTCTGTGTAGTTATCGCCATTGCGAATAACCATGGTTAACTTTTGCTCTTGCTCTCCTATAGGGGCGAGTAACACACCACCATCAGATAGTTGAGCGAGTAAATCTTGTGGAACTTTAGACGCGGCTGCGGTAACAATTATGCCATCAAAAGGGGCTTGTGACTGCCAACCCTGCCAGCCATCGCCATGTTTCATTGCTACATTATATAAATCGAGTTGATGCAAACGGCGTTTAGCTTGCCATTGAAGCGCTTTAATGCGTTCAACCGAATATACTTTAGTAAACGATTTAGCCAGTACAGCGGTTTGATAACCAGAGCCTGTGCCAATCTCAAGTACTTTATCGCGCACACCTGCAAGGCGAAGTAACTCTGTCATACGGGCAACAATATAAGGCTGCGAAATCGTTTGTCCTTGTCCAATAGGCAGCGCTGTGTTTTCGTAAGCTTTGTGCTTTAGTACATCATCTATAAATACATGGCGCGGTATATCTGCAATAGCACTAAGGACTTGTGTATCCTCTACCCCTTCACGCTTTAAAAGCTCAGCAAGCGCTTTGGCGCTTCGTGAGTAATTAGCTAGCACTATTTATCTCCAAATCAGCTAACCAGTCTCCTACTGCTTTTAAGCTATCTTTTGCAGTCATATCAACACTTAGTGGCGTTACAGATGCAAAGCCATTATTTATTGCATAAAAATCAGTACCTTCACCTGCATCGCTTTCAGTACCTAATGATCCATACCAAAAAATATCACGACCCCACGGGTCGGTTTCCTTGGTCATGGTTTCGGCTTTATGGCGCGCACCTAAACGCGTTACTTGTACACCTTTTAATTCATTTAACGGAATATCGGGCACATTAATATTTATAATTTGATCTTTAGGAAGCGGATGCGATGCCAAACCTTTTATTATATTTACGGTTACAGCGGCTGCCGTTTCAAAATACTCACCTTTGTGCGAGCAAAGCGATACAGCAATAGCAGGCAAGCCTAAATGACGACCCTCTGTAGCAGCTGCAACGGTACCAGAATAAAGCGTATCATCGCCTAAATTAGCACCATGGTTAATACCCGCAACAACTAAATCGGGTTTTTCATCAACAAGTTGGTTAACACCTAAGTGAACACAGTCAGTGGGTGTGCCATTAACTGATATAAAGCCATTTTCGAGCGTGGTGGCACGTAAAGGGTTCATTAATGTTAATGAATTACTTGCTCCACTACAGTTTCTATCAGGGGCAACCAGTGTTACCTCTGCTATTTGCATGAGTGCTTGATATAAAACTGCAATGCCTTTGGCATTTACACCATCGTCATTACTTAGAAGTATCTTCATTATTGCTGTCCTTTTCTTTTCGCTCGCGAGGGCTAGCATCGGTATAATCCACCAGCTCACGTAATAATGCGGTTGCAAAACACCCTTTAGGTAAACCAAAACTTAGTTTTAACGTAGTTCCATCAAGTGTTTCAACAGATAAGTCTTGTGGTATAAGCCTTAGCATTCTGCGTTCATTTTTAAGACCAAGCCCACCTAAGCCATCGCACCATGCTTGGTATGGTTTGAGCCATGTTTTTTCTTGATCGGTTAAGCCTTTTTCGCTTTTACCTACCATAGGTGCCGACATCATAATATCGCCAGAAGCTAAGCGAGCTATGTTCTCATCACTTATTGCATCTTCAAAAAACGCATTACTGCCGCTTAGCATAAATACTTCGCGGTGCATGGTTTTGGCTAAGCCATGTTCGTTTACACGCAAGCTTACTATTTGGTTAAATACGTGCGAGCGCGCTGCAGAAATGATAATACCGCGTAGCTTTTTATCGCGAATACGCTCCCCAGCAAACATTTTTTCGGCCATTACTAAGTTATGGCCGCCGTGCCCAAAGCGCTGCTCACCAAAGTAGTTTGGCACACCTGAACGCACCGCATTTATACGGCACAATATATCAAGCGGCTGTGTAACATTACGAAGCGTAATAGTAAATTTATTGCCCTTATGACAACCCGTTCGTAGTTTTCGCTCATGGCGCTGCTGCGAAACTATAAAAATGCTCTCGCTGTTAAGCTCACTAAAATCAATATGCTTTTTAATAGGCACTTTTACGCTAAACCATTGGCTACATACACCGTGGCGATCTTTCATGCCCGCGTAACTTACATCACGTGGAGATACACCTGCTTTTTGAGCGATAATTTTAGCAACATATTGTGTGTTTTCGCCTTTTTTAACCACTTGTAAGCAAACATGCTCACCGCTGCCAGTAAACTCAATACCTAAATCTTCATCCACCATAAAATCTTCAGCCGTGGTTTTAAAGTCCGCTTTAGAGAGTGGTGCACCGTATAAATAATTTAAGTCGCTCATGCGTTTGTTGTACTCGTAAGCGCTTTACTCATAATAACAACTGCATGACTAGAAATACCTTCTTTACGCCCTTCAAAGCCCAGTTTTTCGGTTGTAGTAGCTTTAACATTTATCTGGCTAAGATCGCAGTTTAAATCGCTGGCTAAATTAGCACGCATAGCTTGAATGTGTGGCAGCATTTTTGGTGCTTGCGCCACAATAGTGACATCACCGTTACCCAATACATAACCTTGCTCTTTAGCAAGGCCTACAACGTGGCGAAGTAAAATACGACTGTCGATATTTTCATACTCGCTGGCTGTATCAGGGAAGTGCTTGCCAATATCGCCCATAGCGAGCGCACCTAAAATAGCGTCGCATAATGCATGAATAGCTACATCACCATCTGAGTGTGCTAAAAAGCCTTGTGGGTAATCAATTTTTTCACCACAAATAGTTAACGGGCCTACGCCGCCAAATTTATGTACGTCAAAACCATGGCCAATTCGAATCATACTGCACTCTCGTTTTGTTGTTTGTTTAATAAAAACCCCGCCAAATCTAAATCTTCTGGCGTGGTTATTTTAATATTGTCGCTGCGCCCTGCAATCAATTTAACCGGCTTATTTGCCCACTCTATGGCGCTTGCTTCATCGGTAATTGTTACACCATTTACCAGAGCATTTTGTAAAGCGCTTTTAAGCTCATCGTACTTAAAAAGCTGCGGAGTAAGCGCTTGCCATAAATCGTCCCGGGGTACTGTTTGCTCGCTGTACGTATGCCCACGCTTTATGGTGTCTTTTACTTTACTGGCTAAAATACCGCCTTCATTTGCTTTTATACATTCATTAATAAGCGTATTTATATCGTCAATATTTACAAGTGGCCGCGCGGCATCATGCACTAACACCCACTGTGGTGGGTTGGCTTCTAAAAAAAATAAACTATTAAGCACAGAGTCGGCACGCTCTTTACCACCACTTGCACGTATTACGCGTGAATCTATTTGCGGAAGCTCATCAAAGTAAGGGTCAGTGTCGCTAATCGCCACAACAATACGGCTTAATTGAGGGAGTTGAGATAGTTTAGCTAAGGTATGCTCTAAAATGGTTTTACCAGCTAACTTTATATATTGCTTAGGCGCATTGTGCTGCATTCTGCTGCCAACGCCTGCTGCCGGTACAATAGCAGCAATTGAATTTTTAGTTGTCATGTTGTTTGCCCGGTAAAACACGAATAAATGTTTCGTCCGGTTTGATCATTCCTAATTCGTTACGTGCACGCTCTTCAATACCTTCTTGGCCAAGTTTTAAATCTTCTATATCGGCGGTAAGTACTTTATTACGTTTAATTAGTTTTTCGTTTGTTTGCTGGTGCGATGCTACCGCCGACTTTAATCGTGTGTAGTCTTGTACGCCATTATGGCCAAACCATAATCTATATTGCACAAACAGTGCTAAGCACAATAAGCCAATCTGAAAAAAACGCATTAACACTCCTTATTTTTTAATTACTCGCAGTTCAAGCAAGTGGGCGTTTAATATTACGCCAGTTAATATTCCCTGCCAGTAGCATTTCTCTAAGCGATAAAACACGCGGAATACTGCGCTTTGAAAACTGCCATTGGTGGCCACAACATGCTGCTGTTAAACTTATTTTACTCGGTTTAATTAATTGCGCATTTTGATCTTCAAGGCTCTCGCCTAAAAAGCTAAACCAGCCTAACTCGTTACAATGTAATTTATTGCCTTGAAGCTCATCAATACTGTCTATTCTAAAACGTACTTGGTCGTAGCAATGCAATAATACAGGTACTACAAGCCCCACTTTGGCATACGATTTATAAAAAAGCTCATTTGCTTCAGTGTTCACTTCTGGCGGTGTAGGCTTTTGTTTTTCAAGCCACGAGCCATTTTGCGAATCAAGCTCAAAAGGCGTTTTGCTATTGGCAACCAAAGTAGCCGCTCGTTCAATATAATAAGGTAAACTTTTTAATTGCCTACGAAGTTTATCTGCGTCGGGCTCGGCGACTAAACGCTGAACCTCTCGCTGGTAAAACGCATTACACAACTGAGCATATAGCACTTTTTGTGCATCAGTTTGCCAAATTTCAACTTGCTGCTGAGCACCAAGTGACTGATTTTTCGCGACCAATAGCTGTACTCAAAAACAAATAGGTAGTTGTTTTATAGCACAGTACCGAATACTTTTTAAGCGCCCTTATTAATTTAAGCGCTTGGCTTTTCACCTAATTTTGCATTACCCGACTCTAAAAACTGCACAACCGTATTACGCTTTTTACCTAATAACAAACTGCCATCAGCTAAAAACATAAAGTTTTGCCAATTGCGTTTAAATACATCAAAGGTTGTTTCAATAATATTATTTCGCGCCATACAAAAATAAACGGTGGTATTAGCTTGCCAATCTAGGTGTTCTAAAATGGACTGTGGTAAATGCTCGTCTGAATTTTCCCACGCGTCTTCCCAGTTTACTTCTTCGCTAAAGCTCTCTTCTTTACCACACCAATCTGTTTTATCAAAAAAATCTGGGTGGTCATGTTCGCGGCTAACCATCGTTGCCCAAAGCACCGCGGCACGCTCTTCACTCATTGGTTTTATTCGCGCTGCGTCCTCGTCTGAAACGGGAATATCTTTATGGCGAAAAACCCACGCCTTTTTGTAATCATCTAGCAGAATATAATTCATAGTATTTGGTATATTGTTTGGCATAATAAAAGCAAGCCACATTATACAAGAGAACAGCAAATGACTACAGCACTAAAACCGGGTTTATACCAACACTACAAAGGTCCACAATACAAAGTTATTCACGTTGCCACCCATAGCGAAACCGAGGAGCAACTTGTTATTTATCAAGCCTTGTATGGTGAGTTTGGTATTTGGGCGCGCCCACTAAGTATGTTTTTAGAAACCGTCGAAAAAGGCGGCGAAACCATACCTCGTTTTGCTTACCTTGGACCTATAGATTAACTATGGCATTATAACTAAATAACTTACTGCTCAGACCAGACAAGGGTGCACCGTGCAATTTAACTCTACCGACAATTACATCGCAAGCAGCTCGCTAAAACAGGCTGTAAATGCCGCCATTATGCTCGAAAAACCATTATTAATTAAAGGTGAACCCGGCACGGGTAAAACCATGTTGGCTGAGGAGCTTGCAAAAAGTTTAGATACCGAGCTTATTCAATGGCACATTAAATCGACTACCAAAGCGCAGCAAGGTTTGTACGAATACGATGCCGTATCGCGCCTACGCGACAGCCAATTAGGTGACGAACGCGTCCACAATATTGGCAACTACATTGTTAAAGGTAAATTGTGGCAAGCATTTAACTATGCCGAGCTTAACGGTAAACGCCCTGTACTTTTAATTGATGAAATAGATAAAGCCGATATCGAGTTCCCAAACGATTTACTGCTTGAGCTTGATAAAATGGAGTTTCATGTTTACGAAACTAACGAGCGCATTGTAGCCAAAGAGCGCCCTATTGTGATCATCACATCCAATAATGAAAAGGAATTGCCGGACGCATTTTTACGTCGCTGCTTTTTTCACTATATCGATTTTCCTAGTAGTGACGAAATGCAGCAAATTATTGACGTACACTACCCCAATGTTAAGCAAGATTTAGTACGCCAAGCGCTAGAAGTATTTTTTAACTTACGTGAAGCCAATGGCCTCAAAAAGAAGCCCTCCACCAGCGAATTACTCGATTGGTTAAAGCTTTTAATGGCAGAAGACATAGACGCAAAAACACTGCACGACAAAGCGCAAAAAGGCGGATTAATGCCAATGTTTGGCGCCTTACTTAAAAATGAGCAAGATATAAGCCTAATCGAAAAACTCGCCTTTATGAGCCGCCGTTAAGATGTTGATTGCGTTTTTCTTCAAACTGCGTGAATACCGCCTACCTGTAAGCCTGCGCGAATTACTCGATTTAATTAACGCCTTAAAAAAAGGCGTTATATTTGCCGACGTAGACGCCTTTTACCATTTAGCGCGCACCATAATGGTAAAAGATGAAACGCACTTTGATCGATTCGACAAAGCCTTTAGCGACTACTTTAGCGGTATTGCTGACCTTGATTTGCTCGAGAGTTTAAAGCAACAGCACAACCTACCTGAAGATTGGCTACGCAAAGAGTTTGAAAAACACCTAAGCGATGAAGAAAAAGCCCAACTAAAAGCCATGGGCGGGCTCGACGAGCTTATGAAAACCCTAAAAGAGCGTTTAGAAGAACAACAAAAACGACATGCAGGCGGTAATAAATGGGTGGGCACTGGCGGTACATCACCTTTTGGTGCGTACGGCTATAACCCAGAAGGCGTGCGTATAGGGCAAGACGGCAACCGTAATCGCCAAGCGGTAAAAGTGTGGGATAAACGAGAATACAAAAACCTCGACACGGACCGCGAAATCGGCTCGCGTACAATTAAACTCGCCCTTAAGAAGTTACGTAAATTTGCCCGCACTGGCGCAAGCGACACGCTTGATTTAAACGAGACTATTCGCGCTACTGCAAAACAAGGCGGCATGCTTGATGTAAAAATGGCGCCCGAGCGCCACAATGCAGTAAAAGTATTGATGCTGTTTGATATTGGCGGCTCAATGGATGACTACATTCATACCTGCGAAGAGCTATTTAGCGCCGCCCACGGCGAGTTTAAACATTTAGAGTTTTACTACTTTCATAACTGTTTATACGAACACGTTTGGCAAGACAATGCTCGCCGCCATTCAAACGTAATAGACACCATGACGCTGATTAATAAATTTACCAGCGACTACAAAGTGATATTTGTCGGCGATGCCACTATGGGACCTTACGAAATAGCCTACCCCGGCGGCTCGGTAGAACATTACAATGAAGAGCCCGGCAGTGCATGGCTTGCACGCATTACAAACCACTTTGATAAAGTCGCGTGGCTCAACCCACAACCCGTTGAACACTGGCCGTACTATCAATCAATTGATTTTATAAAGCAGCTGATGAGTAACCGCATGTACCCGCTGAGCTTAGATGGAATAAGTAGAGCGATAAAAGAGCTGAGTTAGATTTAATTTACGACGGCTCAGCGCTAGCAGCGAAGCTTCAAAGTGTGACCTATAATTTTGTTGGGTGGCGCCTTCGGCTTAACCAGCCTACCTTTTGGCGTAGGTTGGATAATGAATTAACTAGAAACAACCCGACTTACAAAGTTAATGAGAAATATTATAAAAATAAAATGCAGCAATATTTACTATTACTTGCTAATAAACTTACACATTCCAAACCCTAAGCTATCGCCATCGCGTTTTACATAACCATAATGTTTATAAAAGCTTTCTTTACCGTGAGCACTTAATAAACCGACTGTAGCGCCATTAAAGCAAGTGTTGCTTAAGTAGTTTTCAACGTGAGTCATTACTAAACGACCAATACCTTGTTTTTGATAACTAGGCGCAACAATTATATCTTGAATATAAAAATACATTGCGCCATCACCAATCACTCTCCCAGTGCCTATCAACTTATCAATGTCGTACACGGCAACCCAAAACTGTGAGTTTTCGATGCTTGCTTTTAGTACTTCATCGTCGGGGTTTTTCCACTTTACTTGTGTACGTAAATTGGCAAATTCATCCAGTGCTGGGGCTTTAAGTTCAACTTTATAAACCATAATATCCCCTACTCACTTTTAAAACCCTTTACTCATAAACAAGCTATACGGATCTAACTCATAATCAGCAAACGGTTCGCACTCTTTAAAACCAAACTGAGTATAAAGCTTTTGCGCGGGCAAAAATGCCTTTGCAGTGCAGGTCTCTAGGCTTAACTTTTTATAACCTCGCTGTGTTGATTGCTCAATAATGTGCGTGAGTAACTTAGCGGCTATGCCTTGGCGTAAATAGTTGCTTGAGGTGCGCATTGATTTAATTTCGCCATGCGTTGTATTTAGCGCTTTTAATGCGCCAACACCCGCTAAATTATTATCAATCCATAAGCTATAAAAGGTTATGTTGGGTTGGGTGAGTTTACTCACATCAAGTGCATGAACGCTCTCAACAGGTGAGTGTTTTAGCATATCGTTATGATGCGCTTGTAGTAACTTTATAACGTGGGGGTTTGAAAGCTCACCTGTTCTAATATCCATTTATACCTCGTTTAATCCTAGAATCTAATGCTTTAGGGCTTTAATTAAAACCCTAAAGTAAGGGGCTATATTTAGGCTGCTAGTTTCCATACTACAAACGCAACAGCGAAACCAACCAAGTACACTAAGCCTAGCCACGTTAAGCTACGCAGTAATACGCTGTGCTTAATAGCTGGCTCTGATCGCACAAGGCTAAAGTTAAGCCATGCAAAAACGGGGGTGGTTACAAAAGCAAGTGTCATGGCAAAGGTAAGCATGGGGCCAAGAGCTGATTTAAAAAATAAAATAACGGCCATGCCAGCTAGTGCTTGCAGTACAAGCCAAATATTTAAGCTGTGTTTTGATTGCTTAAAACCAAGTAATTTGTGTGATTCGTTAAGTGTGCGCGCGTAGCCGTCAAGCACGGTAAGTGTAGTGCCAAACATACATAAAAAAGCAATGGTTGATACAAGCGGCCTTGCCCACTCGCCTATCGTGAGTGCGTACATATCGATAAGTTGTTTAGCAAAAGCAACCCCGCCTAGTTCTATATTGCTGCTTTGCCCATATTGCACCAGCACTCCTAAGCTAAAAAATACTAATGCTAAGCACGCTGTTAACCAATAGCCTACGTTAAAATCGAACAAGCCTTGGCTTTTAGTGACTGTTTGCTGGGCTTGTTTTTCTTTTAGCCAAAGCGAGCTAAGCGCTGATATTTCTATTGGTGCAGGCATCCAGCCCATTAACGCGACCATAAAGCTCAGCATAGCCAGCTCGTACGGTGATGGGCCAACATAATCAGCTGGCGCCATTGGGCCATTACTAAACGCAATAACCAGCGCAATAACAGTAGCAAGCGTTAATAGCCCCATTATGCCTTTAGCAACGCTGTCGAGCGCTTTAAAGTGCCCTAACAATAATATGGCTAAACACACACCGAGCAATATCCAACACAGTAGCGTTACTTCTATCACTATTGGCAGCGCATAATGCAGTAAACTTGCTGTGAGCAGTAATACACCTGCGGTATTTACTATGGCGGCAAGTATGTTTAGGCCTATAAAACTATAAAAATAAACAGGGCCTTTATTTTTATAACCTTCTACTAAACTGTTTTTAGTCGCTAGAGTGTATTCCATACCAAAACGAAAAAAAGGATATTTTAATACGTTAACAACCAGTATTAACCAAAATAGTTGCCAACCAAATAATGCACCTGCTTGAGTTGATGCTACTAAGTGAGATCCGCCAATCGCGGCGGTGGCCATTAAAATGCCTGGGCCAAGGGCACCTAAACGAGATTTCCATGTTGCTTGTGTTTGCTGCATTAATTTCTCAAAATATGTGTGTTGTGCGCTCTTTTTACTAATTTATTTAATTAATAAACTGCAAGAGCGCATAACTTACCTAATTTACAGGCAATAAAAAAGAGCCCTTAGGCTCTTTTTAATAACACAAACAAAACTTTTACTTAAGTTCCATCTCTTGGATGATTTCGTGTGCAATTTCAGGCGTTGTACTTACAGGCTTTTCGTGTAGGTTTGCTTTTATTTGCCCTTTTCGATGTTTTAGTGCCGCATCGAGTTTTTTAGCTGCGCTTGCAATAGCTGGGTACATAACTTCGTTTTCCCCTTTTACCGATATACGCGCACCTTCGTAATTAGTGCTAATTTCTGCTTGGATCTTATGATGTTCTTTAGACAAAATAATATCGAGTGCAATAAGTGATGGGAAATGGCTCTCGATTTTTGAAAACTTTTCGTTGATATGCTCTCTAATAGAGTCAGTAACGTCAACATGGTGACCAGAAAGATTAATTTTCATAGGGTATCCTTTTATTTGTTACCTCATAAATAGTATTGGGGGCTATTTAGATTAACACAAGGAAAAAGGTGAGATATTTGAGGTTTATTTACTAGTTTTGCTGATTTAAATCATGGGTTGTGCAAAGTTTATGCAAAGCCCATTAACCATGGGCTTTCAGACGTCTAGCAGTACTAGCTATTAATCTGTGTACGAGCAACAGTAGTCGGCAAAATCTACCACTTTTACTTTAAAGCTTACGTTAGCATCTACATTAAACGATTCACCCGCGTTAAATGTTTTCCACTCACTCTCGCCTGGTAATAAAATATCCCACTGACCACCTAAAAGCTCCATGAGTTCTTTTTTGCTTGTATCAAATACAAATTCACCAGGCTGCATAAAACCTAATGTTTTAGTTGTTCCATCGCTAAGCACAACCGTACGGCTCGATACTTTTCCGTCAAAATACACGTTAGCTTTTTTAATTACACTTACATTATCAAACTGAGACATTTTAGCTCCTGCTATTAATTTAAGATTTTTGTTTATAAATTTTATCGCACTACATTGCCTGATAGGTAAATAGCTTGCAAGAGAAGTGTATTGAAAGTTACTCACTTAAAGTATTCAAAGCAGCCCTTTAGGTAGCATTAAATAAATTAGAAACTGCCTTCCTTCATGAGCAAGCTCTTCGTCTACCACTCAAAGTTAAACTCCCTGTAGACGCCCAGCTTGCTGGCGTTTTAAATCAACGCTTTTACAGTTATTCAAACAAAAAAGCCCGCGCTGTTTTTCACAGTGCGGGCTTTTCAATTACTTACTTTATTTAATCAAATACTATTAAAAAAGCTCGTTTGCTTTGCTTACAATATTTTCTACAGTAAAGCCAAAGTGCTCAAACAGCTCGCCAGCAGGGGCAGACTCACCAAAGGTAGTCATACCTACTACAGCGCCGTTTAGGCCTACGTACTTGTACCAGTAGTCAGCAATACCTGCTTCTACTGCTACGCGGCGTGTAACTGATGCCGGTAATACACTTTCTTTGTACTGTGCAGATTGATCTTCAAAGGCATCTGTACACGGCATAGATACAACTCGTACCTTTTTACCTTGGCTGCGTAGCTCTGTTGCTGAATCTTGTGCTAACTGAACTTCAGAACCCGTTGCAATAATAATTAGCTCCGGATTACCGTCACAGCTAAGGATGTAACCACCCTTTTTAACATCGCTTAATTGCTGTGCGTCACGCGCTTGCTGCTCAAGACCTTGGCGAGTAAAGATTAGCGATGTAGGGCCGTCTTTACGTTCAATAGCTTGTTGCCATGCAATTGCCGACTCAACTTGGTCACACGGGCGCCAGTTGTATAGGTTAGGCGTTAAACGCATGCTTGCAATTTGCTCTACCGGTTGGTGAGTTGGACCATCTTCACCTAGACCGATTGAATCGTGCGTGTATACAAAAATGCTTGGTTGCTTCATTAGTGCAGCCATACGTACCGCATTTTTTGCGTATTCAACAAACATTAAGAACGTTGCACCGTAAGGAATAAAACCTTTATGAAGGGCAATACCATTCATAATGGCCGACATACCAAACTCACGTACACCGTAGTAAATGTAGTTACCGCTTGCATCGTCGTGTGTTAAGCCTTTAGATCCATCCCAAATTGTTAAGTTTGAGCCTGCTAAATCGGCTGAGCCACCCATGAATTCTGGTAATAACGGACCAAATGCGTTTAGTGCATTTTGTGACGCTTTACGAGATGCAGGATTTGCTGGGTTTGCTTGTAGTTGCTCAATGTATTCTTGAGATTTTGCAGCCCAGTCGCCCGGAAGTTCGTTATTAATACGGCGCTTGTATTCTGACGCTAGCTCTGGGTATGCTTTTGCGTATGCTGCAAATTTTTCATCCCAGCTTGATTCTTGCTGCTGGCCTTTTTCTTTGCTATCCCACTGTGCGTAAATATCAGCAGGAATTTCGAATGCATCGCCAGTCCAACCTAAAAATTCGCGAGACGCTTTGATTTCGTCATCACCTAGTGGTGCACCGTGACAATCGTGGCTACCTGATTTATTAGGCGAACCGTAACCAATCACTGTTTTACAACAAATTAGTGATGGTTTGTCGGTAACACTTTTCGCCTCTGCTATTGCAGCACTAACAGCATCGCTGTCGTGGCCATCAACGCCACTTATTACATGCCAACCGTATGCTTTAAAGCGAGCTGGTGTATCATCTGTAAACCAACCTTCTACTTCACCATCGATTGAAATGCCGTTGTCATCCCAAAACGCAACAAGTTTACCTAGGCCCAATGTGCCAGCAAGTGAACCCGCTTCATGAGAAATACCTTCCATTAGACAACCGTCGCCTAAAAATGCATAGGTAAAGTGATCAACAATATCGTGACCTTCACGGTTAAACTGTGCAGCAAGTGCTTTTTCAGCAATCGCCATACCTACGGCATTTGTGATCCCTTGACCTAGTGGACCCGTAGTAGTTTCGATTCCTGGTGCATAACCGTACTCAGGGTGACCTGGCGTTTTAGAATGCATTTGACGGAAGTTTTTAATTTCGTCCAGTGGTAAGTCGTAACCAGTTAGGTGCAATAGAGAATAGATAAGCATTGAACCGTGGCCGTTTGAAAGAATAAATCTGTCACGGTCAGCCCACTCTGGATTAGTTGGGTTATGTTTTAGATAATCGCGCCATAATACTTCAGCGATATCGGCCATGCCCATAGGGGCTCCAGGGTGACCAGATTTGGCCTTTTGTACTGCGTCCATTGACAAGACGCGAATAGCATTTGCAAGTTCTTTGCGAGATGGCATGAATTCTCCTACCTTTATGTGTATTTGCGCGGGTATTTATGTGTTCATTAATGCTCTTAAATATCTTAAGAGCTTTTATGGCAACCATTCTTACTTATTGTGGGTGCAGTGTGCAATTAAAAACCCCATAAAAATGGGGCATTATGAATATTTTTTAAGACCGAAAAGTTATTACTCATTTTATTTAGACGTCTAGGCGTAAAAAAACTATGCAAGCAGTTTTGTTTTAGATAAAATACGCCCCTTAATTTTTTAGCGCTAATACCGACGTTTGTGAAGCGCAATATTTGTGAGCAGAAATACAATGGCAAAACATTTATTTACTTCTGAATCTGTTTCTGAAGGTCATCCGGATAAAATCGCCGATCAAATCTCTGATGCGGTACTTGATGCTATCCTAGAGCAAGACTCTCATGCCCGTGTTGCGTGCGAAACTTACGTAAAAACCGGTATGGTTATGGTTGGTGGTGAAATCACTACTAGCGCATGGGTTGATATTGAAGAAATTACACGTAAAACAGTACGTGAAATTGGCTACACACATTCAGACATGGGTTTCGATGCAGACTCGTGTGCAATTTTAAACACTATTGGTAAACAGTCTCCTGACATTAACCAAGGTGTTGACCGTACTAGCCCAGAAGAACAAGGCGCAGGCGATCAAGGCTTAATGTTTGGTTACGCATGTAACGAAACAGAAGTACTCATGCCAGCTCCAATTACTTACTCACACCGTTTAGTACAGCGCCAAGCGCAAGTACGTAAAAGCGGTGAGCTTAACTGGTTACGCCCAGATGCAAAATCTCAAGTTACATTTGCATACGAAAACGGTAAGCCAGTAGGTATTGATGCTGTAGTACTTTCTACTCAGCACAGCGAAGACATTTCACAAAAAGATTTAGTAGAAGCGGTGATGGAAACTATCATCAAGCCGGTACTTCCTGCAGAGCTTATTACAAGCGCGACTAAATTTTTCATTAACCCAACGGGTCGTTTTGTAATTGGCGGACCTATGGGCGATTGTGGTTTAACAGGTCGTAAAATCATTGTTGATACATACGGTGGTATGGCGCGTCATGGTGGTGGTGCTTTCTCTGGTAAAGATCCATCAAAAGTTGACCGCTCAGCTGCATACGCTGCACGTTACGTTGCTAAAAACGTAGTAGCTGCAGGCCTTGCTGATAAGTGTGAGTTACAAGTATCTTACGCAATCGGTGTTGCAGAGCCTACCTCTATCAGCGTTGAAACATTTGGTACAAGCAAGCTAGAAGAAAGCCGTTTAATCGAGCTTATTCGTGAACACTTTGACCTACGCCCTTACGGCTTAATTCAAATGCTTGATTTAGAGCGCCCTATCTACCTTCCTACAGCGGCTTACGGCCACTTTGGTCGCGACGAATTCCCTTGGGAACGTACAGATAAAGCAGACGCACTTCGCGCAGCTGCTGGCCTTTAAGCCAACACAGTACAAAAATATAAACGGCCCTTTTTAGGGCCGTTTTTATATCTAACGTTTAACTATATTGTTTATAGAGCGTCTGCAAAATAACAATAAAATCAATCTCGAACTCTTTTGCACTTTAGGTATATACTCACTTTATTATAAAAGCTTTAGGGATAGTTTAATGGCCGACAACTTTCGCGTTATATTTGTAGAACTTGCACAAGGTGTTGATAGCAAAACAGCGTGCGTAAATTTAGCAACTAAACTAAAAACGTCAGAAGAAAAAGTGGCTCTTTTTTTAAAGGGCAAACCATTATTTGCGCCAAGTAATAAAGATAAAGCGCTAAAACAAGCCAAGCTCTTAGCGAGCCTCGGCATTAAAAGTAAACTACAAGCAAGTACATCGCCAACGCCCTCTCAACAAATGCCAAGCAGCCAGCGCGATGAAAGAATTTTTGATGCACTAGATTACATTACGAGTAGCTTAATTCGCTTAGAAGAAAAACTTGAAGAGCTAGAGCAACGTCTTCCTGAAGCCCAATTAAAAGCACCTGATGAAAGTACAGATGAATGGCAAGACGACGACTTAATGCTTGATGAAGAGCTTATAACAACACCAGCAAAGCGTAGTAATTTGTTTCTATATATATTAATAGCTACCGTCGTTATTTTGCTGATTTTGCTTGCTGTTTATTTAGGTTTTCCAAATTTATTTTCTTTTTAGGTGCGGTTAAATAATTAAATGAGCAATAAACGAGCACAAATAAGAACTCAAATACGTAAAATACGTAATAGCTTGCCAAAAAGTCAGCAATCGATCGCAGCCCAATCGTTAAAAGTGAATTTTACTCAACACCTAAAAAGCAAAAAAACACCTAACAAGAAGCATATTGCCATTTATTTCAGTAATGATGGCGAGCTAGATACCTCTTTGTTAATTAATGAATTATGGCAACAAAACCACACACTTTACCTTCCTGTAATTCACCCATTTAATGGCGCTACATTGCTGTTTCAGCGCTATGAAAAAAACTCACCCATGAAGGCAAATCACTATGGTATCTTGGAGCCTAAGCTGAACTGCTCTCAAATATGCCCATTAACTGATTTAGATTACTTACTTATGCCATTAGTTGCATTTGATAACCAAGGTAACCGGTTAGGAATGGGAGGTGGGTTTTACGATAAAACACTGGCACAACTCCACCAAGGCAATTGGCAAAAACCGCAACTTATTGGCTTAGCACATAGCTGTCAAAAAGTAGACGCACTGCCTATTGAATCGTGGGATGTACCACTTAAAACTATTATTACTCCTGATAAAATTTATCAATGGTAATAAGCACTCACTACACATTTGATATATGAGCATGACAATGACGCAAGACGAATTAAAAAAAGCAGCAGCATGGGCTGCACTCGAGTTTGTTAAAGAGAACACTATTGTTGGTGTTGGTACAGGCTCTACCGTAAATCATTTTATAGATGCCCTTGGTACAGTAAAAGACACCATAACGGGTGCAGTATCAAGCTCTGAAGCTTCAACAGCGCGCCTAGAAGCGCTAGGTATTGAAGTGTTTGAGCTAAATAACATTGATGTACTTGATGTATACGTAGATGGCGCAGATGAAATTAACGCCCAAAATGAAATGATCAAAGGCGGCGGTGCAGCACTTACCCGTGAAAAAATTGTAGCAGCGGTAGCAAAACAGTTTGTGTGTATTGTTGATGACACAAAACTAGTAGATACATTGGGCGACTTCCCGCTTCCGGTAGAAGTTATACCAATGGCACGCAGCTACGTTGCACGTGAATTATTAAAACTTGGTGGCGACCCTGTGTACCGCCAAGGCGTAGTAACAGATAACGGTAACGTTATTTTAGATGTACACAATTTAAGTATTAGTAATGCCAAACAACTTGAAACACAGATTAATTCAATTGTTGGCGTAGTTACCAACGGCCTATTTGCAATGCGCGGTGCTGATAAAGTAATTATCGGCACTAAAAATGGGCCACAAATTAAATAGGATGAGGTTATGAGTAAGGTATCGTTAGCAAAAGACAAAATTAAAATTCTCTTGCTTGAAGGTGTTCACCAAAGCGCAGTAGAAACGCTTAAACGTAATGGTTACAGTAACATCGACTACGTAAAAACATCCTTACCTGAGGACGAGCTTAAAGAGCGCATTAAAGATGTGCACTTTGTAGGACTTCGTTCTCGTACTCATATTAACCAAGCTGTATTAGAGTCGGCTGAAAAGTTAGTAGCCATTGGTTGTTTTTGTATTGGTACAAACCAAGTAGATTTAAGCGCAGCACGTGAGCGTGGTATTGCGGTATTTAATGCCCCGTTTTCAAACACTCGCTCTGTAGCAGAGCTTGTACTTGGCGAAATACTATTGCTATTACGTGGTATTCCAGAGCGTAATGCAGCAGCGCACCGTGGCGGCTGGTTAAAAACAGCAACCGGCTCATTTGAAGCCCGTGGTAAAACGCTCGGTATTATTGGTTACGGCCACATTGGTACGCAACTAGGTATTATGGCTGAAAACATAGGTATGAACGTAGAGTATTATGATATCGAAGATAAACTATCTTTAGGTAACGCAACGCAAGTACATAACCTAACGCAGCTTTTGCAACGTGCTGATATTATTAGCTTACACGTTCCAGAAACACCGCAAACTAAAAACCTGATTGGCACTGCTGAACTTGCAGTAATGAAGCAAGGCTCTATTTTAATCAACGCTTCACGCGGTACTGTGGTAGATATTGATGCACTAGCAGAAGCACTTAGCGAGAAAAAACTAAGCGGCGCTGCTATTGATGTATTCCCCGTTGAACCAAAATCTAACGAAGAAGAATTTGTATCGCCGCTGCGTGAATTCGACAACGTTATTTTAACGCCGCACATTGGTGGTTCAACTCAAGAAGCGCAAGAAAACATTGGTATTGAAGTAGCCGGTAAATTAGCTAAATACTCAGATAATGGCTCAACAATTACGGCTGTTAACTTCCCTGAAGTATCACTACCAGAGCTTGCTAATCGTAGCCGTTTATTACACGTGCACCACAACCGCCCAGGTGTATTAACGCAAATTAACCAAGCGTTTGCCCAGCACGGTATTAACATTGCCGCTCAGTACTTACAAACTGATGAATCAATTGGTTATGTAGTTATTGACGTAGATACAGATCAATCAGAAGTTGCACTTAAAGAGCTAAGCGCAGTAGAAGGTACAATTAGAGCGCGTATTCTTCACTAAAATAGCTATCAGCTGAAATAATAAAAGCCGTACTTGATTAATCAAGTACGGCTTTTTTGCATTAAGCTGACAATGTATAGCTTATCGCTATTATTCGCCTTTAACTTCTAAGTTAATAAATTTAACTAGCTCTTCTGGCTGGCCAGCTAACATCATTATTTGCTGGTTTACTTCCATCATGGTTTTACCTTCAGGCAATTTTGCCGATACGCTTAAAGAGTTTAAGCCTTTGGCAAAATCAGTTAACGATTGTGCAATTTCTTCAGTTACGGGAGCTTGCTGTAATTGTTGCTGAAGCGTCATTTGCATTTGCTCAAGCGTCATACCTTGTTTTTCAAGCTCACTCACAAACAGCTCTTTTAATTTGCCTTGGTTATTAAGTACTAAATTAATATTACGAGGCTCAAGCTTGCTCATAGCTTGCATCACTAAGGTTTGCTGTTGTAACTCTTGCTCGTAAGTAAGTGGCGTGTCACCTGCTTCTTGTTGCGCTTTGCTTATAGCAAGGAATGCGTCCATTAATGCTTTAGAATTGGCAAGGCCTACATCCATATTAAAACTAACAATATCTTTTGCATCAAGCTTTAAAACAACATCGCTATCGCCAGATTGCTCATCGTAATCAAGCGATGAGCTTAAGTCGTAACTTGCTGAGGCGAGCATTTCGTTTGTATCAGCTGGCAGTTTTGCTACAAAGTCTTTATCGAACTGAAAGCTTTTAACTTCAAACGATGTATGTGGCGATATTTTATCGGTTTCGTAACCTGTTACTTCTATACTTTGAATATGCGCTACATTTTCGCCCTCAGGGCCAATTACTTCCATGTTAGTGATTTCAACACTTTGAGAAATAACACTTGCCGATAAACCCGCATATTTAAATGTCGCGCCGGTTTGATCGCTCACTAAAGCAAGTTGCTTATCTACTTCAGTACGTACTTCTTGAGTCGCTACATAGTTTGCGTAGCTAATGCCACCAACACCTGCTGCAACAATGGCTATGGCTATTACGAGTTTTTTCATGTTATTTCCTTATTCTGTTCTTTGTATAAACTGTGTTGGCTCAAGAGTAACATTGCATGGCAATCCCTGTAAGCGTTAATTAATCAAACTAAGCAGCTCATGCACTGTTTTTACTGGTGTAATTTTAGCACCTAAGCCTTCCATAGATTTATGGTAATTACGAAATGGAATAAATATTTCGGTAAAACCATGCTGCGCAGCCTCTTTAACTCGCGGCACACCACTGTCGATTGGGCGTACGTCGCCGTTTAAGCTAAGCTCACCCATAATGCAGGTTGTACGCGGTACTACAAATTCGTTTAAGCTACTTAAAAGCGCAGTCACTAACGCTAAATCAATACAGGTTTCGGTTTCATCGATTCGTAAACCGCCCACAATATTAAAAAACGTATCGTGGAATATTTTAGTTTTGGTGTGTTTACGTAAAATACCAGTAAGCATTTTTATACGGTTCATGTTTAAACCTACACATACACGCTGCGGGAACTCAGCTTCGGTTTCGGTAGTTAAACATTGTATTTCGAGCAATAAGTTACGGTTACCTTTACGAATACAGGTAATGGTAGAGCCTGGCGATTCCGTACTTGAACCCGATAAAAAAATCTCGCTTGGGTTATCAACGCTAAGCATACCCCGCTCACACATTTTAAATATACCTACGGTATCAATGTCGCCAAAGCGGTTTTTATTTGCCCTAAGAGTACGTACCTGCCCATCGTTAGTATCTATATGCAAAAGCGCATCAACTATATGTACTAATGTTTGCGGCCCTGCTATTTCATTATTTTTATTAACATGGGCAATAATAAACATGGTGACATCGTTTTGCTTACAGTATTGTGTAAGCGCTTGCGCAGCACTTTTTACTTGCGAAGGCGAACCTGGGCTGCCATTTGCAGTATCGGTAACGACCGCTTGAATAGAGTCAATTACTGCAAACTTAATTTTATTTTTATCAAGCTCTTCAATAATGGTTTCTACGCTAGTTTCTGAGAGTAAGTAAAGTTCATCAGCGTTGTAATTAAGCTTTAACCTGTTTACACGGTTTTTAAACTGTGACAACGACTCCTCTGCCGTACAGTAAAGCGATGGCATACGCTGAGACATTCTGGCAACTAAGTCAGATAAAAGCGTTGTTTTACCCGCTCCAGGGTCACCCGAAATAATATTAACTGAGCCGGTAGTAACGCCGCCGCTTAATACTCGGTCTAACTCGCCAATTTCAGTTAACTGTTTTTCGGCTTCTGCTGTGGCAATATCATTTATTTTTTTAGAACCACCGCCAACACCACCGGCATAGCCTCCAACAGTCGCTCTTACTGCTGCTTTTTTGCTTTGCCCTGCTGAGGGTTTAAACTCTGCTAGTGTGTTCCATGCGCCGCAGCGACATTGACCCTGCCAACGTTGATAGTTCATGCCACATTCGGTACAAACAAATTCTACTTTTGCCGCTTTAACCATTTATAACCTTACCTACTTTTTCTTTAATTTTAAAAATATCGACTATTGAGTGCTCATTTTGCCATTTAAAACTTTTACTTAGCAACATACTCTTGCCTGTTGTGCGATCTAACGGCACAATCTTTAAATACAAACCCTGTTTTTTTCGCTACAATTTAGGGCATACTTTTTGCTTTGATAATATTTAATGTGACTTGCCAACAAAATGGCACATAACACATAATAACAAGAGCTAAACGGTAGTTATTCAAAAAATCGTACCTATATTAATAACATAGAGCGATTCACGTTTATTAAATCTTCAAATAAATGGACTTAATAGTATACCTACTTTTTCAATTAGACGGTGATGGTTTTATAAATGGCTGAAGACATATTGCTCAAATACGAAGACCTCGTAAACGAGCTTAAAACATATTTAGGTAACGCAAAATTTGACCTAATTTTCAAATCAAAAACGGCAAGCTTAACTAAGCCCGAGCAATTTTTGATGAAAATGGAAATGTCGCGCCTTTCTCAGCCTGTGGCTCGCTTTGTTGATTTACGCGGTTTAGTTACCGGACAAGTAAAGCCTTATGA